>CAIQJD010000416.1 GCA_903872005.1 uncultured bacterium
CCGGCGACGTCCGCACGATGTCGTACTTCGCCCTCTATCGCGAGGTGAACCAGTTCGCCAACGTGTTGAAGAGCTTCGGCGTCAAGAAGGGCGACATTGTCACCATCTATCTGCCGCGCGTCCCCGAGCAAGTCATCGCCATGCTCGCTTGCGCCAAGATCGGCGCGGCTCACAGCGTCGTCTATGGCGGATTCAGCGTGGAAGCCCTGGCTGAACGCATCGAGGATGCTCAGAGCCGGCTGCTCATCACTGCCGACGGCGGTTACTTGCGCGGCAAGATCGTCCCGCTCAAGAACATGGCCGATGAAGCCATGTCTCGCCAGCCCACTATCGAGACCTGCATCGTCATCAAACGCACGAAGCAGGATGTCTACATGGAAGCCGGCCGCGACTACTGGTACGACGACCTCATGAACATGCCCATCGCCAGCCGCAACTGCCCCACAGAGGTCATGGACTCGGAAGACATGCTCTTCATCCTCTACACCTCCGGCACCACCGGCCGGCCCAAAGGTATCGTTCATACTCACGGCGGCTACATGGTCTATGTAGACACCACCTACCGCTACGTCTTCGACATCCAGGAGGAAGACCGCTGGTGGTGTACCGCCGACGCCGGCTGGATCACGGGCCACAGCTACGTTGTCTATGGCCCGCTCTTGAGCGGCGCGACCAGCGTCATCTACGAAGGCGCACCCAACCACCCCTACCCCAATCGTTGGTGGCAAATCATCGAGAAATACGGCGTCAGCGTCTTCTACACCACGCCCACCGCCATCCGCGGCCTGATGCGCTTCGGCGACGCGTGGCCCAATCGCCACGAACTCAGCAGCCTGCGCCTCATGGGCAGCGTCGGTGAGCCGATCAACCCCGAAGCATGGCGCTGGTTCTATTCCATCATCGGCAAGGAACGCTGCCCCATCATGGACACCTGGTGGCAGACCGAAACCGGCGGCTTCATGATCTCCCCGATCCCGATCACACCCCTCAAGCCCGGTTCCGCCACGCGCCCCTTCTTTGGCATCAATGCCAGCATCGTCACCGAGGAGGGCGCGCCGGCCCAAACCGGCGAAGAGGGATTCCTGGTCATCAACGCCCCCTGGCCCGGCATGCTCCGCACCTTGCACAAAGACCCGGAGCGGTTCCGCAAACAGTACTTCAGCCGCTTCCCCGGCCGCTACCTCACCGGCGACTCTGCGCGCCAAGACGCCGATGGCTACCTGTGGGTCATCGGGCGTATTGACGATGTGATTAAAGTGAGCGGATATCGTCTCGGCACCGCTGAAGTGGAGAGCGCCCTGGTCAGTCACCCGGCTGTCTCCGAAGCCGCCGTTATTGGCTTGCCCCACGAACTGAAGGGCAACGCCATCCATGCTTATGTCATGTTGCGTACCGGCCATACGCCCAGCGACAAACTCGCCGAAGAGCTGCGTAACCACGTCGGCCACGAAATCGGCCCCATCGCCAAACCGGATACCATTGCATTTGTGGAGACGCTGCCCAAGACGCGCAGCGGCAAGATCATGCGCCGGCTCCTACGCGCCCGCGCCCTGGGCCTGCCCGAAGGCGACATCAGCACGTTGGAGGAGTAGTCGCGTCCAATGTGGCGGCGAGCGCATCTGTCTCGGTCAATGGCGCCAGACAGATGCGCCCCCGACACACGTATGTCGCCGGCTTGCCCTGCACCAGCGCCTTCCCGCCGGCGGCTCCTTCTGCGTGAACAACCAGTCGGCGCGGCGCGAACCCAGCGCGTGCCACTCGCAGCATCTCCGCAACAGCCCCATCCTCACGCCGGCCCACTACGGTAACCACTTCCGTCCCGCGCGCATACTGATCGAGCGCCAACGCCATTTGCGCCAGCGCCAAGCCACTGCGCTCCAGCGCCGCCGCGAAACGCCTCAGCGTCCGCTCTGCAAGACTCGCATAGGCCGGCCGGCCCAAGAGCGCATCCAGCAACAATAGATTCTGCGCCATCATGGAATTGCCTGCCGGCGTTGGCTGATCCACGACCTTCTTCGGCCGCGTCATCGGGATAACATGCTCCTGATCTGTGAAAAAGAACCCGCCGCCCTGCTCATCCCAGAATAGCGCCACCGCTCTCTCAGTCAATGCGTCGGCGACGCGCAGCCAACGCGTCTCCAGGGTCGCCTGATGTAAGGCGATCAGCCCGGCAATCACGTCTGCGTAGTCATTCAGGAACCCCGGCCCGGACGCTCGCCCTTCGGCGTAACCGTGCATCAGCCGGCCATCCGCATCACGCATCGTCCCCAGGATGAAATCCGCCGCCGCCTCGGCGGCCAACACATAGTCCGGCCGGCCAAGTCCCTCGCCGGCTGCCGCCAAGGCCCGAATCGCCAACCCGTTCCAGTCCGCCAGCGCCTTGTCATCCCGCGCCGGCGCCGGCCGCCGATTGCGCGCTGCCAGCAACCGCTCTCGGATCGCCCCGACCCGCGCCTCGGCTTCGGCCGGCTCGCAACCCAGCCTTTGCGCCAGCGCATCTCGCGGCAAGCTCTGTCGCAGCAGATTTAGCCCGTGCTCGAAATTTCCGGCCTCCGTCATGCCCAGGAATGCCGCCGCCCAGTCGGCGTCCGCCGGCCCAACCACTTCCCGAAACTCGGCCGCTCGCCAGGCAAAGAAGCGCCCCTCGCCCTCTGAAGTATCCGCATCCTGCGCCGCCGCAAAGCCCCCGCCGGCGAGCCGCATCTCGCGCAACAGATAGTCGCACGTCTCGACCACCACCCCCCGATAGCGCTCCTCGCCCGTCAAGCGATACCCGTCCAGATAGGCCAGCGCCAGCAACGCGTTGTCGTAGAGCATCTTCTCGAAATGAGGGACAAGCCATTTGGCGTCCACGGAATAGCGGTGAAAACCACCACCGGCCCAATCATACATCCCGCCGGCCGCCATCTGATCCAGCGTATGCCGCGCCGCCGCCAGCGCACCCACATCCGTCACGCCGGCGCGCAGCAAGAACTGTACCGCCATCGCCTGCGGGAACTTCGGCGCGCCCCCAAACCCGCCGTGGACTTCATCGTACTGATCGAGCATCTGCGACGTAACGCTCTCCAGGAGCGCCGGCTTCAGCTCGCCGGCAGCCCACTCCGCCTGCGCCAATGCATGGATATTGTGGGCGACCTCCGCCCCAATCCGCTCAATCTCCGGCCGGCGCGCCCGATACTGCTGCGCCAGATATGTCAGCAGCCGGCGAAACCCCGGCATCCCATAGCGATCCTGCGGGGGAAAATACGAGCCGGCGTAAAACGGGCGACCCTCTGGCGTCATAAACACCGTCATCGGCCAGCCCCCCTGGCCCGTCATCGCCTGCACCGCCGTCATATAGACTTCATCCAGATCAGGCCGCTCTTCCCGATCCACTTTGATGTTCACGAACGACTCGTTCATCAACCGGGCCGTTTCGGGATCATCGAACGATTCGTGCGCCATGACGTGGCACCAATGACACGACGAATAGCCAATGCTCAAGAGGATCGGCTTGTCTTCCGCCCGCGCCCGCTCAAATGCCGCCGGCCCCCACGCATACCACTCCACCGGCTGCCCCGCGTGCTGCCGCAGGTACAGGCTCGCTTCCCCGACCAGATGATTCGTATGTCCACTCTTGTGTTCCATAGCTGCCTCTTGCGCCAAATTTAGCACAATCGCCGGCCGAAGAGCGTGACTCTCCTTACACTCCTCCGCATATAGCACGCGCTTGCCGAAATCGCCGGCGTGATGATAATATCGCGCTACAGACATCTGTACGATCAGGAGCGCCCATGGACACGCCCGTCACCCGCATCCTGGACGCCGCCGGCGTCCCCTATCAGCTCCACATCCACAGCCGCGACGTCTTCACCGTCGAAGAAGCCGCCGCGGAGCGCGGCGTCCGCCCCGATCAGATCGTGAAAGTCATGCTCGTGCGCCGCTCCGACCATACCCTGCTTGCCGTCCTCGTCCCGGGACATCGCCGCCTCAGCCTGAAGAAGCTCAGCCAGGCAATCGGCGACAAACGGCTCACCCTGGCTACGCCGACCGAAATCCAGGCAGCCACCGGCTACACCATCGGAGCCATCTCCCCCCTCGGCCTGCCGGCCGGCGTGCCCATCTATGCAGACGCCGGCATCGCCGCCAATCCAATCATCGCCATCAGCGCCGGCCGCCACGACGCCGGCCTCACGCTCGCTTCCGCAGCGCTCCTCGCCATCCTCACCGTGCCCCTCTCTGACCTGGCCGTCTGACGCGCCGGCAAATCACCACCCGCTCCACGCATCCTCCAGGCTCCCGCTGTGCGCCGCCCAGCCCACACGCAGCGGCATAGTACTTTTGTCAGTTCCTCTTTTCAAAATACTTGCACATGATCATGTATTTTCGGCCCAGCCCTCCTGCTCTCTATTATACGTAACACGGAAGGTGCAACGCGCTTCACATGTCGCTGGCGCGATGCGAAGATCCGTCCCATACCATCATGAAACGGAGGAACGAATCATGCAGATCTCACGCCGTGATTTCTTGCGCTATGCTGGCGCATCCGCGGCCGCCATCGGACTGAGCCAGCTCGACTTGACGAAGCTGAACGTTCGCCTGGCAGAAGCGGCCGGCGCGCCTCCCGTCCTGTGGCTCGACGCTCAGGCATGCAGTGGGTGTTCTGTGTCCCTGCTCAATGCCGTCAATCCCACCATTGACCAGGTGCTCCTGGAAAGCATCAGCCTGCGGTATCACCCCACCCTCATGGCTGCTGCCGGCAGTCTGGCTGTCTCGACCGCCCGCACCGTCGCCGCCGCCGGCGGCCACATCCTCATCGTCGAGGGCGCGATCCCAACCGGCAGCGCCAGCCGCTACTGCTACGTCTGGGAAGAGAACGGCCGCCCCATCACCGCCGGCGAAGCCGTGCGTTCCCTGGCCGCCAATGCCAGCTACGTCATCGCGGTGGGCACTTGCGCGGCCTACGGCGGCGTCCCCAGAACCTACACGCCGGCCGGCGTGCAGGGGCTTGGCACATTCCTCAACCGACCGGTCATCAACATCCCCGGCTGCCCACCCCACCCCGACTGGATCATCGGCAGCCTGGTCATGCTTCTGAATGGGCAGACGCCGGCTCTCGATAGCTACCGCCGGCCTACCGCCTTCTACACGCGCCAGGTCATTCATGAGCGCTGCCCACGTCACGAGCGCGACGAGGCCGAACGCTTCGGCCAAGACGGTCTCTGCATGGAAGAACTGGGCTGCAAAGGGAAGTCCACCCATGCCGACTGCGACCGCCGGCTCTGGAACAACGGCCACAACTGGTGCATCGGCGTCAATGGCCTCTGTCTGGGCTGCACCGAACCTAGCTTCCCCGCTTTCCCGCTCCACGGTGAAGGCGAAGATGGC
>CAIQJD010000417.1 GCA_903872005.1 uncultured bacterium
GAACGCCGCGCGCGCGGCCAATTCAGCCGGGGTAGAGACGGCCGCCGGCCGGTCAAGATGTACCTGCACCGGTTCTTCCCATTCCGACTCGTCATTCGTCTGCGCGATGACAATCCTGTCAATTCCTCTGTCTGCTGCCTGTTCTTTCCCGCTCATATTGGCCGGCCAATTGACCATGATCGGCTGATTCTCCCGATCCCGTCATTCTCCCTCGAGGCGACTGATTGCACTGCGCCAA
The DNA here is from genome assembly GCA_903872005.1 of uncultured bacterium. Next base: position 239 of record CAIQJD010000417.1, read on the forward strand.
TCATACAACAACCGCTGGCAAAATCAAGTCCGCAGGGCCGGCGGCCGGGCCACCGCCGCACAATGCCCCAAACCCAGGCGCTCGTACAAGTCTGCCGATTTAGGCCCGACATGCAAGAGGTCAACGATATGTTCTTCGAGTTCCTTCGCGCCGGCAGGGAATGGGTCGTCCGCCAGTTCCCGAATGGCGCGTCGCGCCACGCTACGCACATCTCCCGGCAGCGCCTCAAGCTGGCGCATGAACCGGGAATCGAAGCGCAGCCTGTAGCTCATGGCGCGCCGGCGTCCAGGTGGGCGGTCAGGGAATCCCATTCTTCCGCCGAAAGGGTCTCGACCGCGTCGGGATGCTCCCGGCGAAAGGCACGCGACGCCTGCACCTGCCGCCAGAGGAACGATTCCTCGGCGCGCCGGCCTTTCACAAAGAGCACGAAATCGAGCACTTCTTCAGCCAACGGTTCAGACAGAGCTTCGATTTCGTCTTGGAGACGTTGCTGTACGGTCTGACTGCTCATAGCGCTATCCTGTAGTCGGCTTATCTGGCCGGCATAGCCCGTTCGTTGCTTATGCGTCAATTATAGCACGAATGCGCCGCTCGGCAACCGTCATTTTCGCGTGCTTCAGCTCCTTCAAGTCAAGTCCAGATCGGAGTCGAGCCTGTAGGGCCGGCCCACCGCCGCACAATGCCCCAAACCTGTGGGGGATAGAAGTACGTCACTTGACTATCATAGCACACAACCGATCGCAGCGCCTACGCGTACACCAGCCGGCCACGCGGCTCCGGCGCCTGCCGGCCAAAGTTCCTGCGCTATCTCGATCCACTCGCGGATGACGACTCACAAGGCGATTCAGACCATTCGTCTGTCTGCTATTACAGCACAAAAACGATCTCTTGAAACGAGCGATTTTGCTGACGCCAACCCCCACATGGAACCCCGGCCGGGCGGGGCATCAGGCGGGGAAATCGCGTGGGGCAGGGCATAGCAGGCCGGCCGGCAGCGCGCCGCGCTGCATTGGACAAATCTCCGCCAACGCGTATAATCTTCTACATCCTCCCGCCTCGTGTAAAATCCTATACTGCCGCAAACTCGCCTCGAAAGGAGACCCCTTCATGAAGAAAACCTCTCTATCTGCTCGTCTGCGCTACGCTTTCGACAATAGCATGTCGCGCGGCCCCATTGCCCTCATCGGCTGGCTGGCCGCCCTCTCTCTGGCGATCATCGCCGTCGCTGTCATCATCATCCGTATTTTCGCTATTGCGCCAGAAGGGGGCGAACCCCTCAGCGTGTGGGAGGCGGCGTGGGTCAGCCTGATGCGTACCCTGGACGCCGGCACCATGGGCGGCGACGCCGGCTGGGGCTTCCGCTTCATCATGTTCGGCGTCACCCTGGGCGGCGTCTTCGTCATCAGCGCCCTGATCGGCGTCTTGACTGCCGCCGTCGAGGGCAAGATCGAAGAGCTACGCAAGGGCCGCTCGCGCGTCCTGGAGACCGGCCACACCCTCATCCTCGGCTGGTCGAACCAGATTTTCACCATCATCTCTGAGCTTGCCGTCGCCAACGCCAACCAACGCCGGCCGCGCATCGTCATCCTGGCCGAAAAAGACAAGCTCGAAATGGAAGATGAAATCCGCGCCCGCGTCGGCTCCACCGGCAACACCCGCGTCGTCTGCCGCACCGGCAGCCCCATCGAAGCCGCCGACCTGACCATCGTCGGCGTGCACGACAGCCGCTCGGTCATCATCCTCACCCCCGACGGCGAAGACGCCGACGCCGAAGTCATCAAGACGCTCCTGGCGATCACCAACAACCCGCAGCGCCGGCCGGAACCCTATCACATCGTCATCGAGCTGCACGACCCGCGCAACCTCGACGTGGCGCGCATGGTCGGCCGCGATGAAGTCGAAATCGTCCTGGTGGGCGACATCGTCGCCCGCGTCATCGCCCAGACCTGTCGGCAATCGGGCCTCTCCATCGTCTACTCGGAGCTGCTCGACTTCGGCGGCGATGAAATCTACTTCGCCGGCGAGCCGGCCCTGATCGGCAAGACCTATGCCGAAGCCCTCTTGGCCTACGAGGACTCGGCCATCATCGGCCTGTGCCAGGCCGGCCAGGCGCGCCTCAACCCGCCCATGGATACCCCCATTGGCGCGGCGGACCAGCTCATCGCCATCTCGGCGGACGACGACACGATCCGGCTGGCCCCGGCCGGCGACCGCGGCATTGCCGCCGGCGCCATCTCGACGGCCGCGCCGCAGCCGTCCAGCCCCGAGCGCACGCTCCTGTTGGGCTGGAACTGGCGCTCGCCGCGCATCGCCGACGAGCTGGATCACTATTCGCCGGCCGGCTCGCTCCTCACCGTCGTGGCCATGGACCCGGCCGGCGGGCCTGCCATCGCCGAGCTGGCCCCTCAGATGAAGAACCTGACCCTCTCCTTCCAGGAGGGCGACACCACCGAGCGCGCTCTGTTGGATCGTCTGGACATCCCCGGCTACCAGCACGTCATCTTGCTCTGCTATTCCGACATCCTGGAGCCGCAGCAGGCCGACGCCCGCACCCTCATCACTTTGCTGCACCTGCGCGACATCGGCGAGCGCGCCGGCCATGCCTTCTCCATCGTCAGCGAGATGCTCGATGTGCGTAACCGCGCCCTGGCCGAAGCGACCCGCGCCGACGACTTCATCGTCAGCGATAAGCTCATCAGCTTGATGTTGACGCAAATCTCGGAGAACAAGGGTCTGGCGCCGGTCTTCACCGACATGTTCGACCCCGAAGGGTCGGAGATCTACCTCAAGCCGGCCGGCGACTACGTGGCGCTGGGCGCGCCGGTCAATTTCTACACCGTCATCGAGGCCGCGCGCCGGCGGGGCGAGACCGCCTTCGGCTATCGCCTGAAGGCGCAGTCCGGCGACGCCGACGCATCCTATGGCGTCGCGGTCAATCCCAAGAAGTCGCAGCCGATCACCTTTGCCGCCGACGACCGCATCATCGTCCTGGCGGAAGCATAGCGCCGGCCGCAAAAAAGCGGCGACCAGGGAGTCGCTGTTTACTCCCTGGTCGCCAGTCCACAGGAGGAGGCGCGTCGGTGAATCAGAAACCGCTTTTCAGAATCCGGCGCAGGCCGGCCACCAGCCGCTGCGCCTCTTCTTCTGTATTGAAGACGTGCGTTGAGATGCGGACGGTCTTGTCGTCGGCCGGGCCGGCCAGGATGTGCTCCTTCTCCAACAGGCTGGCGCAGAGCGGCCCCGGCTCATAGCCGGGCAGCCCGAAGGCCACGATCCCCGACGACTGCGCGTAGGGCAGCGGTGTGGTCAGCCACAGGCCGGGGACTTCGGCCAGGAGCAGCTTCTTCATGTCATCCGTATACTCGGCGATGTGGGTATAGATCTTATCCCAGCCGATGCTCTCCCACATTTCCAGGGCCTTGGCAAAGCCGGCGTGGTCGGCCAGGTTGCGCGTGCCGAACTCGAAGCGCCGCGCATTATCCAGTAGCTTGAATTCGCCGCGCGGGCCGAAGCTCTCTTGCGAATGGGAGCCGATCCAGGTGGGGTTGATCCATGCGAGGCGGTCGCGGCGGACGTAGAACGCGCCGGTGCCCTGCGGCCCCATGATGTACTTGTGGCCGCTGCACGTATAGAAGTCGCAATCCAGCTCGCGCACGTTGACCGGGATGGAGCCGAAGGATTGCGCTCCATCGAAGAGGATCGGGACGTCGTGGCGGTGGGCGATCTCGACGAGCTGACGCGCCGGCAAACGCAGCCCTGACTCGCGCGAGACATGGCTGATGCTGACGACCCGCGTGCGCGCATCCAGCAACGTCTCGAACTCTTCCAGGAGCCGGGCCGCATCGTTGCCGATGGGCGTGAAACGCAGCTCCACGCCGTAGTGTTTGGCGATCTGATACCAGACGATGCGGTTGCCCGGATGCTCGTGGGTGCTGAGGACGACGTTGTCGCCGGCGCGCCAGTCAATGCCGGTCGCCACGATGGTGATGCCGACGGTCGTGTTCTCATTGAGCATGATTTCGGCCGGCTCGGCGCCCAGGGCGCTGGCGACGCGGGCATGCGCCCCGGCGAACATCCGCTCGACCTCCTGAGAGACCCAGCCCACGGCCGGCCCCTGATTCTGGAAGCGGACCCAGCGGATCATCTCTTCGATGATCGGCTCCGGCTTGGGCGAAAAGCCGCTGGTTTGGAAATAGGCGCAATTCTCTACGGCCGGCGTCAGGCGCCGGATGTCAGCGATGTCCATGGTGTTCGATGCATCCCCCTAGCAAATACCTGCGACGAGATCGGCGTCGTCAGCGTCGGGCCGGCTCAGCCGGAAGGCGAAGAGATGCGCCCGACGCAAGAAGAAACGCAACTGCACCGTCTGCCCGCTCAGAGCCGACAGGTCACAGTGGTCGTTCCACTCCAAGAGATGAAAGATAGCCGTGTTCGAGAACGCGACGGACTCCTCGCGGCGGAAGCCGGCGATGGGCTGTCCTTGCGCGTCCAGGACTTCGGCCAGCACATAGCCGCCGGGATTGGCGACGGCATTGAGTAAGAGCCGCGTCTGGTCAGCGATGGCGATGGGCCGCGTGAGGAGCGTGCCCTCTTCTTCGCCGGCCGCCAGCGATGCGAACCGATCCATGGCCACGCTCGCCAGACCGATGCCGCCCTGGGCCGGCGTGTCCGGGTTGGCCGTGTGCCGGCCGCTGCCGGCATAGTAGAAGCGCAGATCATTGCCGATGACGATGGGCATGGTCGTGCGCCAGATGACCGTTTCGTCGAAGGCGTCGGCCGGGCCGAGGGGCAGGAAAGGCTGCCGGTCGCCGACACGCTGCCAGCGCATGCCATCACGGCTGCTCGCCAGTTGCAGCTCAATGCGGTTATCTTTCTGCCGGCAGACCCACACGAAGGCCAGGAACATATCGCCGTAGCGGAAGGGCGTCATGCCGCATAGCTCGGTCCCTGGCGGGTCGTCGGCGTCGGCCTCCAGGATGACGGCATGGCCGCTCCAATGTAGCAGGTCCTGGCTTTCGGCGCGGGCCAGGGTGCGGCGTGGCCGGACGCGCAGGCGCACACGGTAATAGGCCACGGCGCGCCGGCCCAGCGGCTCCCACAGGGCGCAGACGACTTCGCCCATCGGCTCGGCCCCGCCGGCATCCACCGGGTTTTCGGGATGGGGCGTCCAGTGCAGCCCGTCGGGGGAGTAAGAGAGGCCCAGGCCCATGGGATGCAGGCCGCTGCAGAAGTGCAGCATGGTATAGCGCCGGCCGGCGTCTTCGGCCTGCGGATCGTAGAAAATGGTGGCCGAAGTCGTATCCGGGCGATATGGGTCGCCCCAGGGAATCAGCAGGTTCGTCTGCGCCTCGCCGTCGAAGGCGGCGAGGCCCAGGGCCGGCTTGCGCCAGTGAATCCCATCCAGCGAGACGGCATAGCACAGGC
>CAIQJD010000418.1 GCA_903872005.1 uncultured bacterium
ACACTTCGCCCGGGTGCAGCATGAAATGATGAAGCAACGCGCACTCCGTATCGGTAAGCGCGATCTCCTTCCCGTCCACCGTTGCCTGTTGCAACTCCAAGTCCAGGGCAAACGCCCCCGCTTCAATCAGCGATTGGTGGGCCTGCCCCTGGGCCGGCGGCGGCGCATCCTCGCGCGCCGATCGTCGCAACAACGCGCGCATCCGCGCCTTCAATTCGCCAAGATCGAATGGCTTGACCAGGTAGTCGTCGCCGCCGCCATCCAATCCCTCGATCTTGTCCCGCAACGTCCGCAGAGCCGTCAAGAAGAGCACAGGCACGTTTGCCAACTCAGGGTTCTCTCGCAGGCGCCGGCACACTTGCAAACCATCCAGGCGCGGCATGATAATATCAAGAACGACGAGATCGGGATGATGGTAGACCGCCTTGTCCAGCGCCTCCAACCCGTCATAGGCCACCAACACTTGATAGCCCTCGCGAGCCAGGCCGCGCCGCAATGCCCACACCAGATCCTGCTCATCATCTGCGATCAAAATACATGCTTGCGCCATCTTCCCCCTCTGGAGTTACCCATGACAAATCTCCATGGCCCGCTGGATGGTCTGCCGAACCTGGCGCAAATCAAAGGGCTTTGCCAGAAAGGCGACGAATAGCCCCTTCCGCAGGCCATCCGCGACATAAGCATCTTCTGAATAGTAATAGCCGGATACCAGGACGATGGCCGTGCCGGGACTGATCCGTCGCACCTGCATCGCCAAATCACGGCCATCCATGTCCGGCAATTTCGCGTCCAGAAAAGCCACGGGAAACGCCGTTTGTTGCACCACGGCCAACGCCTGAGCGCCGGATAGCGCTGTCGTCACCGCATAGCCCGCAAGCCGCAAGATGCTCTCCAGCGCCCAACACATATCCGGCTCATCATCAACCACCAGAACGCGCACTCGCGCGCTCATCCATGACGCTCCTTGTTCTCAGCTGCGACCGGCAGTCGCACCGTGAAGGTACTCCCCTTACCTAATTGGCTTTCAACCTCCACGGAGCCATGATGTTGCTGAATGATACTATGGCTGATGGCAAGCCCCAGACCAACCCCCTTGCCGGCCGGCATCGTCGTGAAGAAGGGATCGAAGATGCGGTTCAAGTTCTCCGGCGGGATGCCGCAACCGCTATCCTCGAAAATGATGTCCACCGACCCCACGCTGACGCTACGCACATTGATACGTAACACCCCGCCCTGCGGCATCGCGTTGCACGCATTCAGGATGAAGTTGGTGAACACCTGCTGCAGCAGCTCAGGATTCGCCAACACGCGAGGCAGACCTTCTCGAATCTGCTTCTGCAGCGTCACTTGATGCAGCGTCAACTGATTCGTCAACAGGTTCAAAGTGTCGTCAATCACACCACGCAGATCAACCATCTGCATGCGGTGCTTTTCCGGCCGGGCGAATTTCAGCAGATTCTCAATGATCATGGAAGCGCGCTGGGCCGCCGCATACACCTTCTCGGCGCACTCGGCGCGAAATTCGTCATCGGTGGGATTCTCCAGGAGCAACTGCGCCCCCGCCGAGATGATGCCCAACGGATTGCGTAGCTCGTGGGCGATGCCGCCGGCCAATACACCCATGGACGCCAGCTTCGCGGATTGGAGCAGTTGTGCCTGCAAGCGGCGTTGCTCGGTCAGGTCGCGCCCCACGGCCACCATGCCCATAGATGCGCCGGCGTCGTCCCATATCGGCGAACCGCTCCAGGCAATGGGGATTTCCTGTCCGTTGGCCGTCACGAGATTCGCCTCCGAGTTCTGCACCCCCTTACCACGCGCCGCCTTCGCCAACAGCTCGCGGATCGCAGGCTGATGTTCCGCCACGCACAGCGCCGCCAGCATGCGCCCGCGCACCTGCTCCACCTTCAGCCCTGAAATCTTCTCGGCCGTCAGGTTCCACGTCAAAATGCGGCCCTCGGCATCCACCGAGACCACCAGATCATTGGCGCACTCGACCACGCTGGCAAGATGTCTCTCTGCTTTGTGTACCTCTGCTCCAAGTTGCTCGCGCTCGGTGATGTCATTCAATAGCAACATGACATTCTCGACCACGCCATTGGCCCTCAAGGGGATCAGATTGTAGTAGTAGATGCGCGTGGCTAAACCCGGCGCGCGATACGCCAACTTTTCGCCCTCCACCGGCAACCCGG
>CAIQJD010000419.1 GCA_903872005.1 uncultured bacterium
GGCGGCGACCGCAGCCCTGGACAACGCTTCCTTGCGCGTGGAGGAAGACGAGGGGCCGGCCGTGTACTATATGCCCCTGGCCCTCAAGGGGGCGGCCGGCGCGCCCAGCCCCACCCCGACGCTTACTCTGACACCGACGCCGACCGCGACGGTGCAGCCGACGCTGACGCCCACGCACACCACTTCGCCGACCGGCCAGCCGACAGCCACGCGTACTCCGACGCCCTCCGTCACGCTGACGCCTTCGGCCACGCCGATGCCGTCCGCCACGCCAACGGAACCGGCCGCGCCGGCGCCCTTCTGGGATCCGCGCCTTTCGGCGCTGAACGTGCAGGTGGAGAGCGACCCGTCGCGGCGCTACCAGTTGTATGCCGCCTTCCTCACCATCAATGGCAACTGGGACGATGTCCCCGAATGGGCCAAGCCCTACGCGACCGGGGACTTCCCCGAACGCGGCGGCGACCACCATGTCTTCGGGCGCTGCCTCGATCTGAACGGCAACGTCCTGCCCGGCAAGACCTTCGTTTTGGAATGGCCCGACGGTGCGGATAGCCGCACGCCGGAGAGCAGCGGTTGGGCCAATATCCCCATCAGCGAATCCTTCTCGCCTGACCTCGGCGAGATGGGGCCGTATACTTGGTATCCGCTCAACGGGAACAAGCTGCTGGGCCTGGGGCTGCCGTGGCGCAATCACTACTCGTTCTTCGCGGTGTGGCGCGAGGCGCCGGCCGGCACGCCTACCGTGACCCCGACGCCCACCAGCACGATGACGCCCAGCCGCACGCCGACCGGCCCGACGCCCACCTTCACCGCGACGCCGGTTGGCCCCACCCCAACACCCAGCCCGACCGTCACGCCGACATCCGCTTCCGGGCCGGTTCCCTACTGGGATCCGCGCCTGACGACTCTGGGCGTGCAGGTGGAAATGCCGGCCACGCGGCGCTATCAGCTAGTCGCGGCCTTCGTGACGATCAGCGGCAGTTGGGATGACGTGCCGGCGTGGGCCAAACAGTGGCAACAAGACACCCTGGGCGGCGATCATCACGTCTTCGGGCGCGCCGAGGACGCGGCCGGCAATCCCCAGAATGAAACCTTCCGCCTGGCCTGGCCGGGCGGCGAAGATACCCGGCAGCCCGAAGCGGACGGCTGGGCCAACATGCCGATGTACGGCCAGAACTGGAACCCGGCCAACGGCCCCGGCCCCTATACGTGGCACGTCCTGGATGGCGACCGGCTGGTTGGAGTGGGGATGCCGCTGAACCATCACTGGTCCTTCTTCGCCGTATGGCGGCCGGCGCCGGTCGGTACGCCGACGTTCACGCCGACCCCTAGCGCCACGCCGACACGGACGGCGACGCCCAGCCGGACGCCGACCGGCCCGACCCCCACCCCCAGCGCGACGCCGGTTGGCCCCACCCCAACATCCAGCCCGACCATCACGCCGACGGGCGCGGCGACGCCGGGTTGGGAGTTCCAGGCCGATGGGATGATCGTCGGCTGGCCCAATTGCAGCGAGACGGCGCTGTTCGGGTTCATCCGCGACGAGGCCGGCGCGCCGCTGGCCGGCGTGCGCGTGAAGGTCTGGTCGCCGGAATGGGGCGAAACGGTCGCCGCGCCGTCGGGGAGCGATGGCGCGTGGCGCGTGCATATTGCGGATGGGGCCTATCGCGGCCATTGGCAGGCCGCGATCGTGGATGAAAGCGGCCGGCTCCTGTCGCCCATCGCCGGCCAGATGTACACCACCGAACATCTGGGGACGCCGGGCATCCCGACGTCGGAGAACTGCTCGGCCGGCCACCAGCACATCAACATCAACTTCAAGCGCCGCACGACGTGGAATGTGGACTTCGTGGCCGCATCGGCGCGCTTCCTGTCGTGCGAAGAGAACCACGGCAACCAGAACATCCACCTGTGGGTGTTGAATCGCGAGGGGGCCGGCGTCAATGGCGTGACCATCGCCTTGCGCTCGCCGGGCGGCGACTATCCGCCCGATCAGGTGACCGGCCGCGATCCGTACCGGCCGGCCGGCTATCTGAACTACGCCCTGGGCTTTGGCGATGCGCGCAGCGCGGCGGTGTTGAGCTACGCCGGCGCGACGCGCAGCAGCGACAGCATCGCCAATCTCAGCAATATCTCGCCGCCCTTCCCGGAGCCGTACTGCAGCGGCAATGCGGCCGGCCACTACTCATACCAGGTGGTCTTCCAGGCGCGCCAGCCGCTGGCGGCCGCCGGCGGCGCGTTGCCGCTCAAGCTGAAAGCGGCCGAGTGAGCGCCGGCAGTCTTTGACGCGGCGCGGATTCCGTGATACAGTGCGGGCTGTTTGCGTCCAGACGCGCAACGATTCACAAGGCAGGAGGTCGCCGGCAGCCCGCACATGCGTACTATCATTCTGCTCACCATCTCGAATCTCTTCATGACCACCGCGTGGTATGGTCACCTGAAATTCAAAGAAGTCGCCCTGTGGAAGGTCATCATCATCAGTTGGATGATCGCCTTCGTGGAGTATTGCTTTCAGGTGCCGGCGAATCGCATCGGCTCCTACACCTTCTCGGCGGCGCAGCTCAAGACTATCCAGGAAGTCATCTCGCTGTTGGTCTTCTCCGGCTTCTCGGTACTCTATCTCAAAGAACAATTGAAGTGGAACTATATCGTTGGCTTCGTGCTGATCCTGGGCGCGGTCTTCTTCGTCTTCAAGAAGTGGTAGCCGCGCGGGTGTGTTTCACATTTTGAGGGACGGGCATCGAGGCTATCGTAGTCTAGCCCCTTGTGGGCGTTCTGGCACGGGTCAGACGCGCACAAGGCGCTAGGCTACAGATCAAATACACCCTCGCCGCGCCGGGCGTTTGACAAGCCGGCGCTTTTGGGTTATCGTACTGTTAACGATTGACATTTGACAGCGCGCCAACACCGGCCTTACAGAGGCAGAAGGAAGTCAGGGCATGTCCACGCTCCTGGTTCGCCACGCCGCCGAGGTAGTCACGCTGGACGCGACGCGCCGGCGCATCCGCGATGGCGGCATCTTCGTCCGCGATGGCGTAATTGAGGCCGTGGGGCCGAGCGACACGCTGCCGGCCAGCGCCGACCGCGTCATCGAGGCCGGCGACCGCATCCTCCTGCCCGGCCTGGTCAACACCCATCACCATTTGTACCAGACGTTGACGCGCGCCCTGCCGCCGGCCGAAGATGTCGAGCTGTTCGACTGGCTGGTCTACCTGTATCCCATCTGGAGCCGGCTGGATGGGGAGGCGATCTATCAGAGCGCCCTGGTCGGCCTGGCCGAGCTGCTCCTCGCCGGCTGCACGACCGTCTGCGACCATCTCTATCTCTTCCCCAACGACGCGCGCCTGGACGACGAAATCCGCGCCGCGCGCGAGCTGGGCATCCGCTTCCATCCGTGCCGCGGCAGCATGTCCCTGGGGCGCTCGCGCGGCGGCCTGCCGCCCGATGCGGTGGTGCAGAGCGAGGCGGCCATCCAGGCCGACCTGGAACGCGTCGTCGCGACGTACCACGACCCGGCGCCGTATTCCATGCTGCGGATTGTGGTCGCGCCCTGTTCGCCCTTCTCGGTGACGCCGGCCGCGCTGCGCGAATCGGCGCGCTGGGCCAGGGCGCACGGCCTGACGCTGCACACCCATTTGGCCGAGACGCTGGACGAAGAGGCGTTCTGTCAGCGCAAGTTCGGCATGCGGCCGGTCGCCTACATGCAGTCAGTGGAGTGGGTCGGACCGGATGTCTGGTATGCCCATGCCGTGCATCTGAGCGAGGCGGAAATCCGGCTGCTGGCCGAAACGGGCGTCGGCGTGGCGCATTGCCCCGGCTCAAATATGCGCCTCGGCTCCGGCATCGCGCCGATCCGGGCGCTGCGAGACGCCGGCGTGAAGGTCGGCCTGGCCGTGGACGGCTCGGCGAGCAACGACGCCGGCCACCTGCTCCTGGAAGCGCGGCTGGCGATGCTCTTGCAGCGGGTGAAGCTGGGCGCTAAGGCGATGCGCGCCGCAGAGGCGCTGGAGATCGCGGCCCTGGGCGGGGCGCGCGTCCTGGGCCGGCCGGAGCTTGGCGCCCTGGAGCCGGGCAAAGCCGCCGATTTCGTGGCCTTCGACTTGAGCCGGCTCGAATACGCCGGCGCGGCCATTCACGATCCTCTGGGCGCGCTCCTCTTCTGCGCGCCGACGCCGTGCGACCTCTCGGTCATCAATGGCCGCGTGGTCGTGGAACGCGGCGCGATTGTCGGCTTCGATTTGGAACGCGCCGTGCGGCGGCAGAATGAAATCGCCCGCCGTCTGGTGAGGAGCTGAGGAGGTCGCATGGCTGAGACAGAACGTCAGTTCGCCGAGATCAAGCCGCGCAGTATGCGCCACGATGTGCTGCGCCAACTGCGTAACGCCATCCTGGAAGGGGCCATCAAGCCCGGCGACCGGCTCAACGAGAGCGAGATCGCGCGCCAAATGGGCATCAGCCGCGGGCCAGTGCGCGAAGCGATCCTGGCGTTGGAACAAGAGGGCCTCGTCACAACGGTGCATTGGCGCGGCTCCTATGTCACGGAGCTAGAAGCACACTCCTTCCGCGAGCTGGTGGAGCTGCGTATCCTGCTGGAGACGCACGCCGCCAAACAGGCCGCGCGGCGCTGCCGGCTGGAAGCGCTGGCCGAGCTGGAGCGCGCCGTGGCCGAGATGCGCGCCGCGCACGCGGCCGGCGACCTGGAAGATGTCATTGACCGCGACCTCGATTTCCACCACGCCATCTGTCGGGCGGCCGGCAATAGCCTGCTGTTGAAAGCCTGGGAGCAACTATCAGGCCGGCTGCGCCTGGCGATCTTGCTGTCCATCCAACTTGGTTATGACGCCGGCGCGATGGTGGAGACGCACCCGCCGGTGATCGAGGCGATGCGCCAGGGCGACCCGGAATTGACGGCGCAATTGCTCAACGACCGCACCTGGGAGGCCGCCGAGATCATCATCGCGCGCCTGGCGGAGCGGGCTGCGTTGCGCGCGCCGGCATCGGATTAGGCGTTGGCCGTCTGCGCGGAGTGCTTGACAAAAGCGTCAAGGTGACGTATCATTGCTATGTCTGATGTCTGCTATATTCATACAGTTACCGAGACCCCGTGCGCTCAGCGCCATAAGGAAAGAAACACCACAAGAGGAATAGAACCATGTCGGATCAAGACCTGCAGAAGAAAGTTGTCCATCGCGGTTGGGGCACGTTGCCAGTCGTGGATCACGCCGAGGGCATCTACCTCTATGATCAGGCCGGCAACAAGTATATGGACGGCGCGGCCGGCTCTTCCGTAGTAGTCAACATCGGCCACGGTGTGCAGAGCGTCGTGGATGCCATGCACGAGCAAGGCAAGAAGGTTTCCTACGCCGCGCCGCACGTCATGACCAATCAACCCGTCCTGGAACTGGGCCAACTGGTCGCCGAGCGCGCGCCGGGGACGCTGCGGAATAACTGCCGCAGTTGGTTCTCGGTGACCGGCACCGATTCCACCGACGACGCGGCGCGCCTGGCGCGGCAATACTTCGTCGCCACCGGCAAGGACAGCAAGTTCAGCATCATTGGCCGCTGGCAGGGTTTCCACGGCAACAACCTGGCCGTCGCCGGCTTTTCAGGCATCACAGCGCGCCGGCGCGTCTATTTCCCCATGTACATCAACTCGCCGCACATTCCGCCGGCCTACTGCTATCGCTGTCACTATGAGATGACCTTTCCGCAGTGCGGCCTCAAATGCGCCCGCGCGTTGGAGACGATGATCCGCCAGATTGGCGAAGAGAATGTGGCGGCCTTCATCGCCGAGCCGGTCGTCGGAGCGGCGCTGGGCGCCATGCCGGCCCCCGAAGGCTACTTCGAGGTCATCCGCGACATCTGCAACCGCTACGACGTCCTGTTCATTGCCGATGAAGTGATGACCGCCTGGGGGCGCATCGGGAGCTGGTTCGGCATCGAGCAATGGAAGATCACGCCCGACATCATCGCCACCGCCAAGGGCATGACCTCCGGCTATGCCCCGCTGGCCGCCACCATCGGCCGCGAAGATATGTGGCAGGCGATCCAGGATAGCGGCAATCCCTTCCTGGCCGGCCATACCATGAACCACAACCCGGTGGCGTGCGCCGGCGCGGTAGCCGGCATCCACTACGTCGAGGAGCACAAGCTGCTGGAGAACTCGCGCCAGATGGGCCAGTACTTGCAAGGCCAGCTCCAGGAATTGCTTGCCTTCGACATCGTGGGCGACACGCGCGGGCGCGGCCTGATGTGCGGCATGGAATTCGTTAAGGACAAGGCGACGCGCGAACCTTACCCGGCCAAAGCGAAAGTGAGCGGCATGATTCAGGCCGAGGCGATGAAGCGCGGGCTGATCCTCTTCGCTTGCACCGGCTGCGTGGAAGGTGTAGCCGGCGACATGATGCTGGTGACGCCGCCTTTGATCATCACCAAGCAGCAAATTGATGACCTGATCGCCATTCTGCGCGAGGCGCTGACGGCGACACAGAAACGGTTGGCCGAATAGCCAGGACCGCGCAGATCCGGAGCGTTTGCAGGGCCAGATGTAATTGGGTACCATTGATGGTGAGAAGCGCGTTCAGCGCCAGACTCGTGGATACCCAGGTCGCCGCCCGTGTGCTTCCGCGATACACTGACCAAAGGAGGTCGCGATGGCAGAGTTGACAGAAGGCTGCGTGAAACCAGTGCGCGGGCCAATCTTGCCCGCGTCGTCGCCCGCCGGCCCGGCCGGCGGCCAGGCACCGACACAGGAGGTTGGCAAAATGCTCGCGCGTGTTGGCAAAGAAGCCGTTGACTTTGAGGCAACCGCATTTGTCGAGGGAAAGGGCTTCCTTCCCGTCAAGCTGTCCGACTATAAGGGGAAGTGGATTGTCCTGTGCTTCTATCCGGGCGATTTCACTTTCGTCTGACCGACCGAGCTGGCGGCGGTCGCCGCCATTTACGACGAATTGAAAGCCATTGATGTGGTCGTGCTGTCCATGAGCACGGATAGCCGCTTCATCCACAAGATGTGGCAAGAGCACGAACTGTCCAAGATGGTGCAAGGCGGCGTGCCTTTCCCGATGCTGAGTGACGCCGGCGGGAGGATCGGCGCGATCTACGGCGTGTATGACGAAGCCGCCGGCGTAGATATCCGTGGGCGCTTCATCATTGACCCAGATTTCGTGATCCGCGCCATGGAAGTGCTGACGCCGGAGGTAGGTCGCAACCCGGCTGAACTGACGCGACAGGTGAAGGCGTTCCAACACGTGCGCGCCACCGGCGAAGTCACCCCTTCGGGTTGGCAACCCGGCCAGAAGACGCTGAAGCCAGGGCCGGCGCTGGTGGGCCGCGTCTGGGAAGTCTGGAAACCATAAGCATCTCGAAACAGGCGACCTGAACAATCTCGGGCGTCGCTGGCGCGCATCGCAGCGACGCCCTTTTCTCATGAAGCGGCAGCATAGCCCCGACGCTGGCGTTGGGCGTAAAA
>CAIQJD010000420.1 GCA_903872005.1 uncultured bacterium
CGCTGGCAGAGCGCTGTCAAATTCTATTGAACCTGGCCGATGAACGCGGGGGCGAGGATAACGCCACCGTCATCCTCGCCAGCGTTGATGAAATGTCATGACCAGCGTCAGTTGATCAAGGAGGAAAGATGAACAAGACAAGTCGCCCGGCAGGAGTCACGGCGTGTAGCATCGCCTATCTGGGTATGGGCGCCGTGATCATCATCTCCGTGTTCATGCAGTCAAACCTCTTGTCGCCGGCCCTGGGTCTAATGGTGGGCGTAGCCAGTATTATCGCCGGCATCGGCATGTTCAGTGGGCGGCGTTGGGCGTGGTTCCTGGCTCTATTCTGGCCCGTCGGCATGACCATCGTGAATATTGCCACGGACGTAACATCGCTCAACGCGATAGCAGTGATTTCACGTGCGCTAATGCTCATTTATCTCCTGACGGCCGGCCCGCGCCGCTATTTCAGCGCCGGCCCGGCGCGGGCGGCCGCGCCGGCCAAATATCGCCGTCAATTGGAGCGCGTTCAACAATTCACGGCTGAGAAACAGTTCGACAAGGCGCTGGCGCTCGCCCAAACGATCATTCGCGAATTGACCCGCCCGGCCCTGAGCGGGGTGACGTCGGAGCATCGCGAATGCCTGGGCCAGGCTTATCTGGAGATGAGCTATGTCCAGGATCAGCAAGGCGCGCGGGCCGACTCGGTCAACAGCCTGCTGGAGGCCCGCAAGCTGGTCAAGCTGCCGCCGGCGGCGCTGACCTTCCTCTCGCGCTCCCTGGCAACACAAAGCAAGCAGGACGAACAGGCCGAGGCGGTCTATCTGGACTATGTGCGGCAACGGGCCGGCCAACCCGCTCCCGCCGACGATCCCACGTACGCGCTGCTGGCGCGCCTGTGCCGCGTGGAAGAGGACGCCGAATCCAAGCCCATCGCCGCCATCGCCGCGCGCTGCCGGCGCGTGTTGGAAGCGGATACCAACCTGGACTGGGCGCACTATAATCTGGGCCTGGCTCTGGGCATCTCGGGCGCGATCGCTGAAGCGGTCCAACAGATGGAGGCGGCCGCGCGTCTGGCGCCGACGCGCCTCGAAGCGCAATATTACCTGCGCGTCTATCGCGCCATCCTGTTCGAACAACAGAGTGAGCCGGTCCGGGCGCAGGGCCTGTTGCGCGAAGCCATCGCCGGCTTACCTGAACGGCCCGAAGCGCATTTCTTTCTAGCTCGCTCGCTGACTACGCAGTGCGATGCTCTGGCCCAGACCCACCAGCACGATGCGCCGGCCCGCATCCTGGCTCTGGCGACCGAAGCAGTTGCCAGCGCCGGGCGCGCCGCGACATTGCGCCCGCGCCGCGCCGACTATCAGTTCTATCACGGACGCGCGTGCGCCCTGGCCGGCGACAGCAGGGGGGCAGTTGCCGCCTATCGCCGCGCCATCGCTTTGCAGAACGACGTCAAGGACTATCACCTGCACCTTGCCGGCGAACTGGGCAAGCTGGGCGAGTTGCACGAAGCGCTCAAGGCGGCCGAGCGCGCGGTGGCCCTGGCGCCACGCGACATCCAATGCTGTCAGACCTGGGCTGATCTGTCGGCCCAGGCCGGCCAGCATGATGACGCGGTGCAACGCTACCAGCGAACACTGCAATTGGATGCCAACTATCTGCCGGCGCGTCTGGGACTGAGCCGGGTACTGTATATCCTGGGGCGCTACAAAGAGGCCGGCGAAGCACTGGAGTCCATTCAGAACCGTTCCAAAGAAGCTGCATTCTTGCTGGCGCGCTGTTGTGCCCATCAGGAACAATTCGCCCGCGCCGCGCAACTCCTGACCAACCTCGTCACGGAGCCCAACGCCGGCGCGGAGGTCTTCTACCATCTGGGCAACGCCTACGCCAACCAAGGGCAATTTGCGCCGGCAGTCGAAGCCTTCGACAAAGCCCTGCGCCGCGATCCGAAGCTCTGGCAGGCGCACCTGGGGCGCGGCCACGTGCGCTTCCTCTTGGGTGAGTTGGACAAAGCGGCCCAAGATTATGAGTGCGCCAGGAGCGCCCAACCGGCCAATCCCGACGTCGTGGTAGCGCTGGCGCGTTGTCAGATGCAGCAAGGCAACCATGCCGACGCGCTTGCTCACCTGCAACGCGTGCTAGAATCCCAACCAGCGCATTGGGATGCCAACATGCTCGCCGGCGCGCTGGCCGAGACGGCCAAAGATTTCGCCCGCGCCGAACAGGCCTATCGCGCCGCTCTGCATGCCCAACCAGACCGCATCGAGGCGCAGACGCGCCTGGGGCTGCTATATAGCCACAGCGATCGCGCATCCGACGCCGGCCAGGCGCTTGAGCGCGCCGCGCGAGAGGGCGACCAGTCTGACGCGCTCCTCTTCCATTTGGGGCTGACACGCGCCAATACGGGCAACTACGCCGGCGCGCTGGAAGCCTGGACCAGGCTCTATGAGCGTCATACCGAAGATGAGCGCCTGGCGCTGAACATCCGACGCATCAGCTATCTGCTCGGGCGACAGCATTTCGAGGCCGGTCGTTATCAGGAAGCCGGCGCTGCCTGGCAAAGCCTCCTGGAAACGCGCGCCGAGGACGAACGGCTGCGCCAGATAGCGGCCGAGGCGCACTTCCGCCAGGCGCTGACTGCGCTCGATGGCGAAGCGCGCCTGCCAGAAGCGCGCCAGGAACTGCTGGCAGCCACACAATTGGATGAGACCCATGCTGGATCGGGACTGTATTTAGCGATTATGGATCTGCTCGACGGTCAGCCGGCAAGCGCCGCTCAACGCCTGGAGGCGCAGAATCGCAACGCTGACCTGCCGGCTTTGGTTCGCCTGCGCGCCCGCTACTATCGCGGCCTGGCCTTCCTGAAGATGGGCGACTATGCGGGCGCCGCCGGCGCGTTACAGGGCGTGCTTGATGATCCTCTGCATGATCAACTAGGCTTGCCGGCCGATTGGGCGTTGGCTGCCGCCCACGTTCGTCAGGAACGCTGGACACAGGCCCTGTCGGCCCTGCAACACGCGTCGGCGTGATAGTTTTCGGTCGAAAGAATCGTCTCATGTAGTAGTAGACCAGACATCATGGGAGGAGGAACAGCATGCCCCCATCAGTTCATAGCCCAGCATCAGCACACGATACCCCTGTTCAGCCACGCGGCGTGATCTCCGCGCCAACGCTAGCCGCCTATTGCCTGCTGAAATTACAACGCCCGGCCGAGGCCGAAGCCATCCTACACCAGAAGGACGCATCCACCCCCGATGAGTGTCATGACTACTATCTGGGCGTGGCCCTGGCCCAACAGGGCAAACTCTCCGAAGCGGTGCAAAGACTGGCGCCGGCGCGCCGGCGCAAAGCTCTGGGGCCGGCCGCCGAACAGATGCTCCTGGCGCTGCTCAAGCGCCAGGCTCAACAGCACCTGGCGCGTAAGGATTGGGGCGCAGCCAGCGCCGCCCTGAGCCAGGCGCTGGACATCGCGCCGGCCGACACTGAGCTGCTGCAATTGCTCGCCTCCCTGGGACATCGGCTGCCCATCACCTATGTGAAAGCCAACCGGCGCGCGGACGCCGCAGCGGCCTGGGAAAAGGCGCAAAAGGAGAGGCCGGCCGACTTGGGCATCGCGCACTCCCTCGGCTTGCTCTATTTCTGGTGGGCGCAGGATATGGAAGAGCAAAAAAAGGGCCAGGAAACTGTCTTACTCTGGCGTGGCGCGATCCGTAACTGGGTTGCCCTGGCCTGTAGCGATAGCTTCTGGAGAAACTGGGCAGAAGAACGTGAGCGCTGCTACGGCAGCATCCCCGGCGAAGCGATCAAAGAGATGCGTCGCAAGCTGACTGACCAACTGGCCCGGCGCATCGCCGACTACCAGAACAGCTACCGCACCGCCGGCCGGACCGAGGACGCCAGGCGCATGGGCCGGCTGGCGCTGGATCTCAGCGCAGAGCTGCGTACCGCTCAGGCCCTACAACGTGTCGGCGAATCGCTGGAGCGTCAGGGGCGCACCGCGTCTATGCCGCAGATCGGTGGGGTGCTCATGCTGGAACAGTTGGGGCAGCGGCAGGCGGCGCAGAATTTGCTCAATCTGGTGCTCGTGACCCAGACTAATGAAAAGAGCACCGAAGAACTCCGCTGGTGTCTTTCGCCCTATGTATTCCCCTGGATCATGGTCGAAGAGAGCCGCTATACCGAAGCTATCGAGTATCTCGAACAAGACTTGCGTAAGAACAGCCAGTCGGATGATGGACACGACTTGCTGGCCTCCGCCTATTTGCATCACGGCCAGCACCTGGCCGCAGCCGGCAATGTGCGCGAGGCTCTGGCTGCCTGGAAGGCCGGCCGCGGCCATGTTCGAGCGCGCAAGAAGACGGGTGAGCAGATCGTCCGCGATGCTGAGACGGCGGCGGTCAAAGAGGCGACGCGCCTGAGCGGCGAGGGCAATAGTGGGAGCCTGGAGGCAGCCATCACGCTGCTCAAAGAAGCGCGTGCCGTCGCC
>CAIQJD010000421.1 GCA_903872005.1 uncultured bacterium
CCCCACGAGCCGCCGCGCAGGCAGCGATATCCGGACAGATGCGGATCCTCGCGTCCGCCGGCCTGCTCCTGGGGCGCGGCGTCCTCCCACGGATAAGGAAACCCCGCCGTGCTGAAATCATACCCGCCCCAGGCCGAAAGCTGCCACTCCCAGACATTGCCGGCCATATCCCGCGCCCCGCACGGGGCCGCGCCGGCCGGGAAGATGCCGACGGCCGAAGGACGCTTGACTGTTTCCCCGGCATTGAGCTTCTCGGCGTCCCAGTCGTCGCCCCAGGGATAGACGCGCTTGCGGCCGGCGGCCGCGTCCCAGCCGGCGGCCTTCTCCCATTCCGCCTCGGTGGGCAGGCGCACGCGCCAGGCCCCGGCCGTCAGCAGCTCGCCCAGGCGCGTCGCCGCGCCATCCAGGATGACCTCCTGTTGGCTCGTCTTGAGCCGCTCGTTCAGCCAGGCGCAGTAGGCCATGGCCTCGTGCCAGCAGACGCCGACGACGGGCTGATTGTCCTGATTGAAGCGCCCGTCATCCCAGAAGTAGGGGCGTCGGCGCTTCTCGGCCGGCCGCCCGGCAAGCCATCTTGCATACTGCTCGCGCAAGGCTTTGTCCCGAATTGGCGCCAGGTCCTCTTCCGCGCCGGCCAGCCAGACGCGGCCGGCCGGCGTCCACCAGCCCTCTTCGGCGTAGCCCGTGGCGACGAAGGGGCGGAACTGCGCGTTGGTGACCGGATAGCGCGCGATGAAGAAAGTTGGCAAGGTCAGCTCGTGCTGCGGCGTCTCGTCGGCATAGGCGTCCTCGCCGGCGTTGGCCCCCATGCGAAAGGGGCCGGCCGGCATCGGCTGCCAGACCATCTCCGGCAGCGCACGCCCATCGGGCAGGACGCTAACCCCCACACCCGGCCGGGAGTCGCCCAGGCGCGACAGCGCGGCGCCGGCGGCGGCCCGCAGGGACGGGGCCGCGCCGCGCAACGTCGCGTCTTCCAGCAGGGCAGTCAGCCGGCCGGCCAGGTCGCCGGCTGTGGCCGACGCGCTGCGCCATTCCAGAAAGGCGACGGCGGCCAGCTCGGCGCCAGCCAGCGCCAGGGCGGTCATCGGCTGCGTCTCCGCGTCCAGATGCGCCAGCCGGCGGATTAGCGCGCCGGGGATGAGTTCATTCTCCACACTGTACAGGTGACCGATGCCGAGCAGGATAGGCTCACGCCACCAACTGCTCGCCAGGCGTCCCTCGTCCTCCAGGAAGCTGGCAATGGCCTGGACGCCGCCCGGATCGTCCACCACGCGACAGCCGGCCAGGTACTCCTGGAAGCTGAGGTGGCTGAATTGATAGCGCCGGCCCCGCTCTTCCATCAGGCCGCCGCGCTCGCGATTGGCGGCGATGAAGGCATCTGCCAGCCGGCCGGCTTCTTCGGGCTGAGCACGACACTCCTGGCCCTGATAGCGGCACAGCTCGTCCCGCAGGGCCTTCTCGTCCAATTCGCGGCCGGCGTTCTCGCCGCGTGCGTGGATATGATAAGCCAGGTCCTGGTACATGGCTCGGCGCTTGCCCGGATCGCCCCACAACTTCGCCAGACGCGCGCTCATCTCTTTCTGGGGATGATACGAAGCGGTGAGGAGCGCATTCACCACCTCGCGGTAAAGCGTGGCCCGCTTGTCAGGCAGCGTCGTTTTTCGGAGATGCACGATGAGCAGCATGCGCACCATCAGGGGGCTGGCGACAAAGCGGCCGGCTTCTGCGCCGTGCGGCTGCTCGGCCAATTGCGCTTCGAGCCGCTCCACGCCGGCGATCAACTCGGCGGTGTAGTCGTCGCGCTTCTTCTCTTCGCCCTTCCGACAGAAGATGGCTCCATACGCCAGACAAATCAGCTCGTTGACCATCTCCGAGCGCAGTGGACGCACATGAATGGCTCGAAAGTCCGAGGTCAGCACCGCGTCGCCCTGATAGGCGCGCGTGCGGCAGGTGACGACGAAACGCGTGCCATCATCCCCCTTCGCCAGATCATCCACGGCTTGCGCGACCTCAGCCCGTATAGCGTCGTCGGGCACTTCGTCCAACCCATCCAGGAGCAAGATGATATCCTGGCCCCGGTCAAGCAGGGTCGAGAAGAAATCCGCCGGCAGCCAATTCTTCTCTCGCTCGATGAGGTAGTGGGAAATGAACGTCGCCAGTGTCCGCATCTTCGGGTCAGGGTCATTGGCGAACTTGCGCCGGTACTCCGGGAAAAGGCTCAGCGGGACCAGGATCGGCAGAGGAACCGCTCCGCTCAACCCCAGGCGCTCCGTCGCCAATTTCTGGTTGCGTGTCAACAACGCCTCGGCGCAGGTCCAGGCGATATGTTGCAGCAAGATGGTCTTACCGCAGCCCGGTCCTCCAATGACCGCCAGGCGTTTGCCAAAGGTCAATAGCTCGCGCATGTTGATAGGGGCGGTGGAGCCGCCATCCAGCATCTCGCCCATACCGCCGGCCGGGTCGGTTTTGTTGCGCCCACCCCTTTCCATCGGCGCGTCAGCTTCCAGCGGCACATACACTTTATCCAGCGGCATGGAGACATACTGCAGCTCCGGCCCTTCTTCTTCCTGAATGCGAATGCCGCGCAAGTCAATCTTGCCGGCGTCCTCGCGCAGCCACCTCAAGTAGCGCTCCAGCGCGACCCGATATTCGGCCTCGGTGGCGCGCCCGCCGCCGGCATAGTAATGGTTCTCGATATGCTTGATGCTGATGCCGGTATTGATGTCGCCGTCGGCCTTGTTATTATTCGCATCGCCGGTGCGCGCCCCCGCCAGGCGTTGCCACACGCGTCGCAGCCAGTTCTCCATCGCTCCCTTCCTTCCTGTCGTCGCGCGCCATGTCCTCGCCCCGGGGAATCACACGAACAAGGTTTTGATCGCCTGGAACAAGGCTACAGCCACCGGCAGCGCCTTCAAGACCAGCGTGCCGGCCTTGTCGGCGGCGTCCAGCGCCTTGCCGGCAAAGGTGATTGCTTCAACAGTCTGCGTCAGGCTCTGGCGCAGGCGTTGCGCGGCCGGCTTCTTCTTGCTCGTCTCAGCCAGCGCGGCGTCGGCAGCCGCCAGGGCCGGCCCGGTCGCCGCCAGCGCCGGCGCTTGCTTCTGCAGCTCGGCAAGTGTCTGCCTCAAGCCTTGCAGCTCCTTCACGAAGGCCGCCCGATCGGCGATCTCCACTTGCAGGCCGGTATTGATGTCGCCGCCGGCGCGGCTATCCACCACGTTGCCGGTATTCAGGCGCTGCATCAGTTTCAATGCGTCGCGCAATATGGCTTCATCCGTGAGGCCGGTAATCTGCACGCCGGTGTTGATGCCCTCGGTCGCCCGGCTGTTCTTCACGCTGCCCGTTTTGCCCTGCGGCGTCATGGTCGCCTCCTGTTCTGTTCGATACGTGCACGGTTCCATCGCGTTGGCGCGAGTATAGCGCCGGCCGGCCGGCGCGTCAAGCGCGTCGCTTTTGCGGCCACCCGATTGGCTCGCGGTCGTTTCGTCCCTCGCCGGATGACCACTTTTCGAGTATAATACGATGTATGGAGATGGGATTATGGAGCAGACTCAGCCTGCCAACAGCAAGGACTTTGTCGAACGACATGGCCGGCTGGCCGACCTCGACCGCTCTTTTGATCTGGAGTTCTGGCAGAACCAGCCGCCCCAGGCGCGTTTCGACGCGGCCTGGGAACTAATCATCCACGCGCACAGGGTCAAAGAAGGCGATGTTTGTCAACTCCGACTTCAGCGATCTGTTGAGTCTTTTCAACGTCAACCGCGTTAAGTACCTCGTAATCGGCGGCTACGCGCTCATCCAGTATGCCGAACCGCGCTATACCAAAGACCTCGATTTGTGGATCAGCGCGGATGCAGTCAACGCGCGTGCCGTCTTCAAGGCGTTACGCGAATTTGGCGCGCCTCTCGCCGGCCTGACCGAGTCGGATTTCGCTCAAGACGGCTATTTCTACCAGATGGGGAGGCCGCCGGCGCGCGTGGATATCCTCATGGGAATCCCGGGATTGACCTTTGCTGAAGCCTGGCCGCGTCGCGTCGAAATCAATTTCGACGATCTTAGGGTGCCTTTCATTGCGCGGCAGGACCTCATCGCCGCGAAACGCGCATCCGGGCGACCACAAGATCTATTGGATGTAGAGATGTTGCTGAAGTCCGACGACGCCCCTGCCCAACACAGCCCAGCGTAGGGGCGGCGCGTCTATCTGCGCGGCCGCCACCCCGGCGCCAGCTCGCAGCGCGCCCGCTCGATCACCTCGTCCATGGCCGCCTCTTGCGCCGGCGTCAGATACCGTCGCGGCTCCCGCGCCAGCAACTCCTCCACCCGCGCGTGCGCCCGCTCCAGCGTCGTCTTCCCCTCGTTCTCCAGCCACTCCGACAGCCGCCGGCGATAGAAGACCTTCGGGCTATAGAAACACTCGCGCATGTGCCGCAGCGTGTGCGCCGCGTCAATGAAATTCCCGCCCGGCCCCTGCTCCACGATCAAGTCCACCGCCAGCGCCTCATCGTCAATCGTCAGCCCTTTGAGCAGATGCTTCACATAGCCGGCGATCTCATTGTCAATCACCGCCTGTTCATAGGCGAAAATCTCTTTCAACTGCCCCACGCCGCCGATCCCCTTGCTGCCGGCCAGGCCGGTGAAGAGCATATACATCATCTTCTCCGCCGCAGCCTGCTGATCCGGCGTATGCGCCCCCACGTCCAGGATCGGATGATTGCACATCAGATGGAACCCATAATACTCCAACATCTTCTGCCCCAGGAAGGGGAGCAAGGTCTGCTCCGGCGAGCCGCTGGCAATGTCGCCGCTGACCAAATCGAGCTGGTAGGAATGATTGCAGAAGAAGACCGGCGTCTCGGCGTTGATCGCCTTGACGATGCACACGCCGGCCAGCCGCTCGGCGTTTTCCAGAGCGATGTTGGCCGCCGGCGTGATGGGCGACTGGATGCCGCAGATCACATTGGAGCCGATGCCGATGATCTGGCCCTGCTCGATGACCCACAGCGCATGCTCCAACAGGTGCGTCTCCCAGCGCAAGGGGCTGGCCGGGAAGAGGCCCAGCGAGACGACCGGGTTGCGGCGCAGGCCCTCGGCTCCGCCATATTTGATCGCTGCCAGCTCCAGCATATATTCCATGCTGCGCCGGTAGTACGAATAGGTGAACGAGGGATTGCGCCCCAGCCCCCCGCCGCCGGCCTTACTCGTATAGGCCCAGGCGTAGCGATGATCGTACAGGTCCCAGAGCGACGGCGGCATGTCCGGCTGCATCACCAGGGTGCCGGCCTCATCCACATGCTCCAGCCCATCAGCCAGGCGCGCCACATCGGCCAGATCCTGAAAGACGACCGGCCGCGGCCGGCCGCTGGCGTAGTCATAAATCTGCTGCGCCCCACAATCCATGCTCACCGACAGAGTCGGCCCGGCCAGCCGGCGGTTCAGGTTGCCGCGAAAGTTCATCAATAGCTCTTCCACGCGGTCGCCGGCAAACCAGACCCGCCTGGCAGCCAGGTCTACCCGATAGCCGGCCACGGCCAGATGCTCCAGAGCGCGCGGATGCGCCACATACGCGCCGGCCTTTTCCAGGATCGTCAGGCTGGCCTGATGGATCTTGCGAAGTTGCGTGTCTTCGAAGGGGCGCAACGCGCCGTAGAACGATGTCATGGGATAGCCTCCGCTTCTTCTCGGTCACGAGATATACCTTGCTGGAAGACCTCACGGGTCTTAAAGGCCGGTGCGGTATTCCGAACTACCGCGCATCCAAAACCTCGCGCACCTTGCGCGCCAACGTCTCCGGCACGAAAGGCTTCTGTAAGAAGGACGACTCCGGCAGCGCATCCCGGCCGCCGGCCGCCAGGTCCGTGGAGTAGCCAGACACGAAGAGCACCTTCACGGCGGGCCGCGTCAGGCGCACCTCTTCGGCCAGGCGCGGCCCGCCCATCTGCGGCATCACCACATCGGTGAGGAGCAGATGGATCTCGCCGGCGTGTTCGCCGGCGACGCGCAGCCCTTCGTCGCCATTCGTTGCCTGCAACGTCCGATAGCCCTGGCGCTGCAAGGTTCGCAAGACAATATCGCGCACGACGACATCGTCTTCCACAACCAGCACCGTCTCTGTGCCGCGCGGCCAGACCAATGTGGACGCGCCATCCTCGCGTTGCGCCTCACCCTCGATGCGCGGCAGATAGATGTCGAAGCGCGTCCCCACGCCCGGCTCGCTCTCACACACGATGCCGCCGCCGTGCTGCTTGACAATGCCATACACCGTCGCCAGCCCCAGGCCAGTACCTTTACCCACCTCTTTGGTCGTGAAGAACGGTTCGAAGATATGCGCTCTGATCTCCGGGGTCATGCCAACCCCCGTATCGCTCACGCGCAGCAG
>CAIQJD010000422.1 GCA_903872005.1 uncultured bacterium
CAACGGGTTTAGAATGATATGCACCGGCGTGCCATCCGCCAGGAAAGGCATATCCGAGATCGACACGACGCCCGATATGACGCCCTTGTTGCCGTGCCGGCCGGCCATCTTGTCGCCTTCAGTCACCTTGCGCCGTTGCGCCACGCTCACCCGCACCAATCGTTCGACGCCGGCCGGCAGGTCGCGATGCTCGTCCCGATCGAAGATCTTGACGTCCACGACCTTGCCTTCTTCGCCATGCGGCAGCCGCAGCGATGAATCCTTCACCTCGCGCGCCTTCTCGCCGAAGATGGCCCGCAATAGTTTCTCTTCCGGCGTCAGCTCCGTCTCGCCCTTGGGTGTAATCTTGCCCACCAGGATATCGCCGGTGGTCACCACGGCGCCGACGCGCACGATGCCCTCTTCGTCCAGATCGCGCAGCGCCTCTTCGCCCACGTTGGGGATGTCGCGCGTGATCTCTTCCGGCCCCAGCTTCGTATCGCGCGCTTCAATCTCGTGCTTTTCAATATGCACCGAGGAGAACTTATCGTCTCGCACCATCTCTTCACTGATCAAGATGGCGTCTTCGTAGTTGCCGCCTTCCCAGGACATGAACGCGCACAGCACATTTTGGCCCAGGGCCATTTCGCCCAGAGACGTGGAGCTGGAATCGGCCAGCACGGTGCCCTTCTGGACGCGCTGCCCCTTGTTCACCACCGGCCGCTGGTCAATGCAGGTGCTCTGGTTCGAGCGATTGTACTTCCGCAGCTTGTAGCTCTGCTGCTCGCCATCGTCATACAGCACCGCCACGGCCTCACCCGTCGAGCTGATCACCTGGCCGGCTTTGGCGGCAACGATCACCTGCCCCGAATCGAGGGCCGACTGGAACTCCATGCCGGTACCCACGATGGGCGCTTCGGGCCGCACCAACGGCACCGCCTGGCGCTGCATGTTGGAACCCATTAGGGCACGGTTGGCGTCATCATGCTCCAGGAACGGGATGAGCGCCGCCGAGATGCTGACGATTTGCTTGGGCGACACATCCATGTATTCCACGCGCAGGATGGAGTCGCGGATGAAATCCTGGCTCCGGCGCACCGCCACGCGATCCTCTACGAACTCATTCATCGCGTTGAGCCGCACGCTACCCTGGGCAATGGTGAAGTTGTCTTCGTCGTCGGCCGGCAGATAGACGATGTGGTCCGCCGCAAACGGACGCACCGCAATCTCCGTCCCTTCGGGCAACATCTTGAAACGCTCGGCCAGCTCCGCGTCCACTTCCTGGCCGGCCAATGCAATCAGCTCACCGCCGGTCGGATCACTTACATCTTCGCGCAACGCGTGGCCCAGCAGATTCGGAGCGTCTTTGGGCAGCCTGTTCAGCACCTTGCGGTAAGGCGTCTCAATGAAGCCATACTCGTTGACACGGCCAAAGCTCGCCAGGGAGCCAATCAAGCCGATGTTTGGCCCTTCCGGCGTCTCAATAGGGCAGATGCGGCCATAGTGCGAGTGGTGAACGTCGCGGACATCGAAGCCGGCGCGTTCGCGTCGCAGGCCGCCAGGGCCAAGGGCCGAGAGCCGGCGCTTGTGCGTCAGCTCGGCCAAGGGATTGGTCTGATCCATGAACTGAGAGAGCTGGCTGCCGCCGAAGAACTCGCGGATGGCTGCCACCACCGGCCGGATGTTAATCAGGCTCAGCGGCGTCACCTGTTGCGGGTCGCGGATGCTCATGCGCTCGCGCACGACCCGCTCCATACGCAACAGACCGACGCGCATCTGGTTCTGGATCAGCTCGCCGACGGTCTTGACGCGCCGGTTGCCCAGGTGGTCAATATCATCGCTGTGATCCA
>CAIQJD010000423.1 GCA_903872005.1 uncultured bacterium
CATCAGCAGCTATCTCTATACCGCCGGCCAGCCCGACCCCGATCTGGTCATCCGCACGGCCGGCGAGATGCGCCTGAGCAACTTCCTGATCTGGCAGAACGCCTACGCCGAATACTATTCGACGCCCAAGTTCTGGCCCGAATTCGACACAGAAGAACTGTACAAGGCGCTCCTGGCCTACAGCCGGCGTGAGCGCAAGTACGGGCTGGTGAAGTAGCAGTCAGCGATCAGCTTTCAGCAGTCAGCGATCAGCTTTCAGCTTTCAGCGTTCGGCGTTCGGCTGAAAGCTGATCGCTGATCGCTGATCGCTCCCAAAGGAGTGCATAGCCGATGCTGCGTACCCGCATCCTGAGCGCCTTGGTCCTCATCCCCATCACCGCCGGCGTGGCCTATCTGGGCGGCTGGCCCTTCGCCGCGGCCATCATGTTGGCCGCCGGCCTGGCCGCCTATGAACTCTACGCCCTGCTGGGCAAAGCGGGCCTGGCCGCCTGCTGGCCCCTGGGCCTGGCAATGATCGCCGCCTGGATCATCGGCGCGGCGCAGCCGGCCTGGGACGCGTACAGCGGTCTGGCCCTGACGCTGCTCCTCATGGCGGCGCTGGTCTGGCACATGTTCCAGAAAGAACGGCCGGCGCCGGGGAGCGACTTCATCGCCACAGCCGCCGGCGCGCTCTATCTGGGCTGGTTCGGGAGCCGCTTCGTGGCCCTGCGGGCGCTGCCCGATGGCCTCTGGTGGCTGGCGCTGGCGCTGGTCTCCACCTGGATCACCGACAGCGGAGCCTATTTCGTCGGCCGGCGCTGGGGCCGGCGCAAGCTCGCCCCTCGCCTCAGCCCCAAGAAGACCTGGGAAGGAGGCGTCGGTGGTTGGGTCATCGGCGTCGCGCTCACCCCGCTGGTCGCCTGGGCGGTGGGGCTGTCCCCGCTGCACGGCCTGGGCATCGGCGTCGTGGCGGCCACCCTGGCTCCCTTCGGCGACCTGGCCGAGTCCATGTTCAAGCGTCAGGTGAGCGTCAAAGATTCCGGTTCGCTGATCCCCGGCCACGGCGGCATGTTCGACCGCATTGATAGCCTGCTCTTCGTCGTGCCGGCGGCGTTTTACTACGTGCTGTTGCTGGTACAGCGCTGACGCCAGTCGCTATGTGGAGTGCGAAGGCTTGCCTTTGCCCATCGGCCACGAATTGCGAAGGCAAGCCTTCGCAGTCCAAAGGGGGGAACATGCGCGCAGCAGATAGCGTCGAAATCATCATCCTGGTAGACAATGTCGTGGATCTGGCCTCGACGGTGCGCCGGCCGGAAGCCAAGCGCGGCTGGTGGATCACGCCGCAACGCGAGGGCGTAGCCTACATGCCCTGGGCCGAGCATGGCTTCGCCGCGCTGATTCGCCTCTTCCATCGCGGCGAGCGGCATACGCTCCTCTTCGACGCCGGCGCATCAGGGACCGTGCTGCTGCATAACGCCGAGTGCATGGGCCTCGATTGGGGCGAGATTGACGCCATCGCCCTGTCTCACGGCCACGACGACCATAGCGGCGGCATCATGGCCGTGCTGGAGCGGCTGGGCGGCCGGCGCATCCCGGTCTTCGTCCACCCCGATATGTTCGCCTGGCGCGGGGCGCGCAACGAGAAGGGCCAGGTGCGCGCCGCGCCGGCCAGCCTCTTCCAGGAGAAGCTGGAAGCCGCCGGCGTGGACCTGGTCTTCAATAAGGACGCCTGCCCCTTCTTCGATAGCGCGCTCTATGTCCTGGGCGAAATCCCGCGCCGCACCGATTTCGAGGCCGGCGTCCCCGACCAGGTGCGCCACGAGGGCGACGAATGGGTCTCCGATCCCTGGGTGTGGGATGATCGCGGCGTCGTCATGGCGGTGCGCGGCGAAGGGCTGGTCGTCGTGACCGGCTGCGCCCATGCCGGCCTGATCAACACGCTGCTGCACGCCCGCGACATCGCCGGCGAGACGCGCCTGCGGGCCGTCATCGGCGGCTTTCACCTTTTCGGCTCGCAGTATGAACCGCACATCGGTCGCGTCGTGAGCGAATTGCGCGCCCTGCAACCCGACTTACTGGTTCCGGCGCATTGCACCGGCAAGCGCGGGGAATCGGCCCTGCTCGAGGCGTTGCCGGATGCCGTCGTGCCCGGCAGCGCGCTGCTGCGGATTCGCATTCCGGCGTAGCGCCTCAATAGACCCGCCGATCCACCAGCCGGCCGGCGGCGTCGCGCAGCTCCGCTTCATCGCCACTATTGTTCCAGATATAACCGGTCGTCCAGCGCAGGTGCTGCGGCGGCGTATCGGGCGCGTCTGGCCCCGAATGGACGCGCAGCCACACGCCGGCGCCCAGAGTCAGCGCGGCGAAGGTGTACCACTGGTCGCCGACGACGCTATGAATCTGCCAGCCGGCCAGGGGCTGGCCGCCCGGCCCGGCGTTGTAGATTTCGATGTATTCGTCGCGCCCTTCGTAAACCAGGGCGCGAATGGAGAGCGCCGGCGTCAGGGTCGGCGTGACCGTGGGGGTCTGGGTGCGTGTGGCCGTGATGGTGCGGGTCGGCGTGGCGGTCACGGTAGCCGTGCGCGTGGGCGTGGCGCTGGGCGTGCGGGTCGGCGTGGCGGTGCAAGTGGGCGTCGGCAGGGGCCGGCCGACCAGGGGGAACCAGAGGCGTTGCGGTTCGGCGGCGCGGGCCGCCGGCATGCCCAACGTCAGGGCGCTGAGAACCAGGAGCAGGGTTAGCCCGAAGAGCAGCCGGCGTCGCATGACAGCGCACCTCCCTCTGCCGGAGATTATAGTCGCGGGCGCGGCGGCCGGCAAGCGCGGCTATGGACTGCGAAGGCTTGCCTTCGCAACCGGCAGCGCGCGGGTTTCTCATGTCGGCTTAATCTAGCTATGCTATCATTCATGCTTGAAATCCCCGGAGGTGTCGCGAGCATGGATTTTGGCATCACCGCACTGAACGAAAAGATCCGCCAGGAAAGCCTCTTCGTGCGCGACCTGGAAATCGAAATCGGCAAGATCATCGTCGGCCAGGAGTACCTGATCGAGCGCATGCTCATTGGCCTGCTGTGCAACGGGCATCTGTTGATCGAAGGCGTGCCCGGCCTGGCCAAGACCCTCTCCGTCAAGACGCTGGCCCAGGCCATCCAGGCCACATTCCGGCGCATCCAGTTCACGCCCGACCTGTTGCCGGCCGACCTGATCGGCACCCTGGTCTATCACCCCAACACCGGCGAGTTCTCGCCCAAGAAAGGCCCCATCTTCGCCAATATCATCCTGGCCGATGAGATCAACCGCGCGCCGGCCAAAGTCCAGAGCGCCCTGCTGGAAGCCATGCAGGAGCGCCAGATCACGATCAGCGACACGTCCTACCCGCTGGACGATCCCTTCCTCGTCCTGGCGACGCAGAACCCCATCGAGCAAGAGGGCACCTATCCCCTGCCCGAAGCGCAGGTGGATCGCTTCATGCTCAAGGTCATCGTGCGCTATCCCGATCGGAGCGAGGAACGCGAGATCATGGATCGCATGACCGGCGATGCCTTGCCGGCCGTGCGCCCGCTCCTGACGCCCGACGCGCTGGTGCGCGCCCGCTCGGTGGTCAACAGCATCTACGTGGACGAGAAGATCAAGAATTACATCCTGGACATCGTCTTCGCCAGCCGGCAGCCGGACGTCTTCGGCCTGGCCGAGCTGAAGCCCTGGATCGCCTATGGCGGATCGCCGCGCGCCACGATCTATCTGGTGCAGGCGGCGCGCGGCCATGCCTTCTTGCGCGGGCGCGGCTATGTGACCCCCGACGACGTGAAGGCCATTGCCCAGGACGTGCTGCGCCACCGCATCATCGTCACGTATGAGGCGGAAGCCGAAGAGGTGACCAGCGAGACCGTCGTGCAGCGTATCCTGGATCAAATCGAGGTGCCCTGAGGCCATGCTCACCGCGGAGCTGATCCGACGCATCCGGCTGATTGAGATTCGCACCCGCCGGCTGGTGAATGACCTTTTCGCCGGCGAATATCAGAGCGTCTTCAAGGGGCGCGGTATGGAATTCGCCGAAGTGCGTGAGTACCAGCCCGGCGACGAAGTGCGCTCCATTGACTGGAACGTCACGGCGCGCGTCGGCCGGCCCTTCATCAAGCGCTTCGTCGAAGAGCGCGAGCTGACGGTCATGCTGGTGGTAGACGCCAGCCGCTCGCAGACCTTCGGCAGCGCCAGCCGCTCCAAAGCCGAGATCGCCGCCGAACTGTGCGGCCTGCTGGCCTTTTCGGCCATCGAGAACAACGACAAGGTCGGCCTGATCCTCTTCACCGACCGCGTCGAGAAGTTCGTGCCGCCCAAGAAAGGCCGGCAGCATGTGCTGCGCGTCGTGCGCGAGCTGCTCGGCTTTGAGCCGCAGGGGCGCGGCACCAACATCGCCGAGGCGTTGGGCTTCCTGAACCGCGTGGCCCGCCGGCGCAGCGTCGTCTTCCTCGTCTCCGATTTCTTCGACGAGGGCTATGCGCGGGCGTTGCAGACCACCAATCGCCGGCACGATGTGGTCGCCATCGCTTTGAGCGACCGGCGCGAACGCGAGTTGCCGGCAGTGGGCCTCCTGGCCGTGGAAGACGCCGAGACCGGCGCGCTGCGCTACGTGGACACCGGCCAGCGCGCCTTTCGGACGGCCTTCGCGGCCCAGGCGCGCCGGCTGGAAGCCGCGCGCGATGCCGCCCTGGCGCTGGCAAAGGTAGATCGGGTGCATATCCATAACGAGACCTCCTACATCGAGCCGCTGATTGCCTTCTTCAAAGAGCGCCAGCGGCGGATACGGGTATAGCGCATGGGTCACACGCGATCCTGTAGGGGCGGCCCTGGTGGCCGCCCTGCCGCCTGTGGCGCGCCGCCCTGGACAAGCAGGGCAGGCACAAGGCCAGCCCGTACAGGCGGCCCTGGTGGCCGCCCCCCACGCGCCAGGTCTTTCTGGGCGGCCACCAGGGCCGCCCCTACGGTGTTGGCGCTGGCGCTTTCGCTCTTGTTGACCGGC
>CAIQJD010000424.1 GCA_903872005.1 uncultured bacterium
GCTGGTCTCCCATGACCGGCACTTCGTGGACAGTCTGGCGACGCAAATCTGGTTGATCCGCGACGACACGCTGATCACGTTCAAGGGCAACTACAGCGAATATCTGGCGTCTTTGGAGAGCGGGCCGGCCGTCGAGGCGGCGCGCACGGCCGAAGCCGGCCGCCGGCGCGACGAATTCGAAGAGCGCCGCGAGCGCACCCGCGAAGACCGGCGCGTTCAGCGCGAAGAGCGCCGACGCCAGGAGCGCGCCCAGGAGCTGGAACGGAGCGTGGCCGAGCTGGAGGCCGCCCTGGCCGGCCTGGGCCGGCAGATCGAAGCGGCCAGCGCGACCCAGCGCATGGATGAGGTCTTCCGGCTGGGCCGCGAGTACGAGCAGACGCAGCGCAAGTTGGAGCATGTTCTGGAAGAATGGGCAACGCAGGCATGACCTGCGCCGCGTAGCATCGCCCTTTGTGGGCAGCCGAGGGTACGGAGGGTTCACTGCCAGCGACCACCGATACTACGATTTATCTGAACAGGAGGGCAGAACGAATATGGACATTCGGTTGGATGGGAAAGTAGCGGTCGTGACGGGCGCGGCCAGCGGCATCGGTCTGGCAATCGCCGGGGCATTGACGGAAGCCGGCGCAGCCGTGTTGGGAGCCGATCTCAACGCCGAAGCCGGCACGGCGGCCATGGCCCGCCTCGCCGCGGCCGGCGCAAAGGCCAGCTTCCAGGCGACCGACGTGCAGCAGAGCGAAGACGTGCGCCGGCTGATGGCCGTCGCCAAAGAGCGCTACGGCGGCGTGGACATCATGGTCAATGACGCCGGCGTGCAATTCGTCGCGCCCATCGTCGAGTACCCCGAAGAGAAATGGCATCAGATTGTCAACGTCATGTTGACCGGCTCGTTCCTGTGCACCAAGTACGCCATGCCGTTGATGATGGAGCGCAAGTGGGGCCGCATCATCAACATGTCTTCGATTCACGGCAAGGTCGCGTCCGCCTTCAAGTGCGCCTACGTCTCGGCCAAATTCGGCATCATCGGCCTGACCCGCGTGACGGCGCTGGAAGCCGCGCCCTACAACATCACGGCCAACGCCATCTGCCCGACCTATGTCCGCACGCCGATGGTGGAGAAGCAGATCGCCAACCTGGCGAAGACCCACGGCATCACCGAAGCCGAGGTGCTGCAGAAGATCATGCTGGTTGATGCGCCGATGAAGCGCATCCTGGAGCCGGCCGAAGTGGCGGCTCTGGCGCTCTTCCTGTGCAGCGACGCGGCCGGCGGCATCACCGGCGCCGACCTCTCCATTGACTGCGGCTGGACGGCGCATTGATTGACCCGGCGGCGGCTTTGTGCTACAATCCGCCGGCTCAGGAGGGCCGGCTGACCCATGCTCGACCTCTACATCGTGATCGTGAACTACAACACCCGCGACCTGTTGCGCCAGTGCCTGGCGTCCGTCTACGATAGTCGCGGCGCGTTCACATTTGAGGTCTGCGTGGTGGACAACTGCTCGACCGATGGCAGCGCCGGCATGGCCCGCGCCGAGTTCCCGGCGGCGATCCTGATCGAGAGCGCCGTCAATGGCGGCTACGCCTACGCCAACAATCTGGGGCTGCGGCGCGGCCAGGGCCAGGCGCGCTACTACCTGCTGCTCAATCCCGACACCCTCTTGCCGCCGGCAGCCCTGGCCGATATGCTGGCCTTCATGGAGGCGCATCCCGACGCCGGCGCGGCCGGCCCGCGCCTCGTCCTGGAGGATGGCAGCCTCGACCTGGCCTGCCGGCGCAGCTTCCCCACGCCCGAAGTCTCGTTCTACCGGCTGGCCGGCCTGTCGCGGCTCTTCCCCCGCAGCCGGCGTTTCGGGCGCTATAACCTGACCTACCTCGACCCGGCCGAGACATCCGAAGTGGATTCGGTGGTCGGGGCCTTCATGTGGGTGCGCGCCGAAGCCATCACCGCGGCCGGCCTGTTGGACGAACGCTTCTTCATGTATGGCGAAGACCTCGACTGGGCCTTCCGCATCAAGGCCGCCGGCTGGAAAGTCTACTACAACGCCGATGTGACCATCCTGCACCACAAGCGCGCCGCCAGCCGGCACAGCCTCAAGGCGCAAGTGGAGTTCTATCGGGCCATGTACCTGGGCTTCCGCAAGAACTACGCCGATGGCGCGCCCTTCTGGCTGACGGCGCTCATCACCGCGGCCATCGCTGTGGGCGGCGCGCTGGCCGTGGCGCGCTACTGGCTCAGCCGGCAATTGCGCCGGCGCAGCGCGGGAGGTCCGGCATGAGCATCGCGCAGGTCTGGCGCGACAAGCGCAACGCCAACATCCTCTTCGTGGCCTTGCAGATCGTCCTGGACCTGGGCCTGACCAGCCTCGCCTTCTATGCCGCCTATCGGCTGCGCCTGCTCACGCGCCACGAAGATGTCGGGCCATTCTCTGCATACGCCGGCATGCTCGCCATTCAGCTCGTCGTCATGCTGCTCATCTTCAGCTTCGGCCGGCTCTACACCGCGCCGCGCTCGCGCTCGCGCATTGATGAAGGGCTGAACGTCTTCGTCGCCGTAGTGGTGGCCGTGTTGATGACCCTGGGGGTCACGTCGCTGGCCTACAAGGACTTCCTCAATTACCCGCGCCTGATGATGCTGTATGACGTCTTCCTCACGTCCGGCTTCGTGCTGGTCGGCCGGCTCTTCCACAATGCCCTGATTTGGAACCTGCGCGCCGCCGGCATGGGCGTCGAGCGCATGCTCATCATCGGCGCGACCGAAATCGGGCGCATGATTCACCAGAAGACCGTGCATTCGCCCGGCCTGGGCTATCGCGTGGTCGGCTACATCACCGAGAAAGAGAACGGCCTCAAGTCGGTCTTCGGCGCGCCCATCCTGGGTCGCATCGGCGAAATCCCGGATGTGCTGGCCTGCCAACAGGTGGATCAGGTCATCGTGGCGCTGCCCGAAGCCAGCCGGCTGGAAATCCTCGACATCGTCTCGCAGTGCGAACAGGGCAAGGTCAGCGTCAAGGTCTTCCCCGACGTCTTCCAAATCATGGCCTCCGAAGTCTCCATCGGCCTGTTGGACGGCGTGCCGCTGCTGACCATCCGCGACCCGGCCATGCAGGGCTGGCAGTTGGCCGTCAAGCGCGCCATGGACATCGTGGTCAGCGCCATCGGGCTGCTGGTCCTCTCGCCCTTCATGCTCTTCATGGCCGTGTTGATTAAGCTGGAATCGCCCGGCCCGGCGTTCTATTTCCAGGAGCGCATGGGCCTGGACGCGCGGCCCTTCCCGATGATCAAGTTCCGCTCGATGCGCCAGGACGCCGAGAAGCAGGGGCCGGGCTGGACGACGGCCGACGACCCGCGCCGCACGCGCC
>CAIQJD010000425.1 GCA_903872005.1 uncultured bacterium
CTGCGGCGCACCATCCCGGTGACTGCGTACCCTTTTTCCAGCAGGAATTCTGCCAGATAGGAGCCGTCCTGGCCGGTGACGCCCGTAATCAAGGCCCTAGGCATGTCCATCTACTCTCCTCACGTTCCTCGTGTGTTGCTCACGCGGCGACTCTCGCCCGCCAGTAGTCCAGGATGTTTTCCAGGCTTTGCTCAAAGGGGATTTGCGGCTCCCAGCCGGTCGCGGCGCGGAAGCGCGTGCAGTCCGCCTGGATGAACGGCACATCAATGGCGCGGATGCGCTCGGCGTCTTCCTGATATTCGAGCGGCGCCCGGCTGAGGCGCAGCAGGCCATCCAGGATAGAACGGACGGTGCGCGCTTTACCGGAGCCGATGTTGTAGACTTCGCCGGCGCGCCCCTGGGTCAGGGCCAGATAGTAGGCGCGCACCACATCGCGCACATCGGTGAAGTCGCGGCTCACGTCGAGATTGCCGACACGGATCCGGCTTTCGCGCCGGCCGGCCTCGGCCTCGGCCACCTGCTTGGCGAGGTCTGGTACCACAAATCCCAGGCGTTGCCCCGGCCCGATATGGTTGAAGGGGCGCACCCGCACCGCGTGCAGCCCATACATCAGGTGATATTGCAGGCCCAACAGGTCTTGCGTCACCTTGCTGACCGCGTAGGGGTTGGTGGGCCGCAGCGGCGCTTCTTCAGAGATGGGAAGATCGCGCGGCCGAATCAGGCCGTATTCTTCGCTGGAGCCGACCACCAGGACGCGCACCGGCAGTTGCAGCCGATGCGCCGCTTCCAGGATGTTCAACTGCATGCGAATGTTGTTTTCCAGGGTGTACCAGGGGTCTTTCAGCGAGACGGCCGGCAAGGGCTGGGCCGCCAGGTGAAAGATCAGGTCCGGCCGGCAGTCTTCCAGGATGAAAGAGACCACGTCGAGGCTGGATAGCTCGGCCGGGTAAAGCTGCACGCGCGCCCGCAGGTGGGCGATGCTCTCCATCGGCCCAAAGACCGTGCCGGCGACGACGCAATCGGTCTCACGCAACAGATATTCGGTCAGGTGCGCGCCGACAAATCCCGATATGCCTGTAATCAGTGCTTTCAACGTTGTATTCCCCGTTCGTGGAGCCTGCGCCCGCTAAGACCGGCCTATTATACCGTAACTTGCGCGCCAAAGCAAAGACGCAGCGTGACGGAGTGCGCTCCAGGTGGATTGCCCACGCTTCTGGACTGCGAAGGCTTGCCTTCGCAGTCCACATAGACCGGCTTGACGCCGGCCGGCGCGCGTGCTATAGTGACGTTGCTGCGCCGCCCACCGGCGGCCACGTCACTTCCCTACGGAGCAATGCTCATGCAGGCCATCAAAGACTTTTTCGCGCGCCGGCCGCGCCTGGCGGCCTGGCTCGTCCTGGCCCTGGCGATGCTGGTCGTCTACTTCGCCGCGTCGGGCGGGGCGGGCCTGCTGCCGGCGCAACGCCTGGGCCTGGCCGGCGTCGTCGTCCTGCTCGCCGGCGCGTGCGTCTGGATCATTTATTGGGATTAGCGCGCCGCAATCTCGATCTCGCCCAGGTCTATCGCGCCGGCCGGCGACCACGCCGCGCCATCAGCGTCCAGCACGGTCAGCTCCAGACGATAGCGGCCGGCCGGCGTCGCCGGATTGAGGTTGACATCCAGGTCATGGCGCACGATCTCGCCGGGCGACCACTGCGCAGCCGGCCATAACCCCAGCGTATCATTCGGCCGCGCCAGCGCCGCGCCCCACACCTGCCCCTGCCCATCCACCAGCCGCAGTTGCGCCTTGAAATCGCGCCCCGGCTCGGCCTCCGTGCTCCAATAGAGCGTCGCGTGAATCCAGTTGCTGGGCGGATGGTAGCGGTCGTCGCCGGCCGGCAGCCGACGCGCGTCCAGGACATAGCCGGCCAGACGCAGCCCGCCGGCATAGCGCGCATCCAGCGGGGTGGCCTCGGCCGGCAGCTCCGCCAGCCGGTAGCGCGTGATGTAGCCCCGCAGCGTCACGCCGGCCGGATATTGCTCCGTCGCCAGGGGATAGCGCGCTTCCAGCCAGGCGCGCGCCA
>CAIQJD010000426.1 GCA_903872005.1 uncultured bacterium
CGCGGCCTCTGCCGGCGTCGGGGTCGCCGGCGCGCCGGCCGGCCGGCCGTGCCCGATCAGCCAGCCGCCGAAGGCCAGGAGCAGCGCCGCCGCGGCGACGCCGACCCATACCGGCCAGCGCCATTGGCCCAGCCGGCGCCACAGTGCGCGTGCGATCTCCTTCACCCGCATGTCCCACCCCCCAGGGAATCGTTGCGTAGCGTCGGCCTCGGCCGGCCGCGCCAGAACAGGCCCGCCAGCGCCGCCAGGGATAGCGCCGAGAGGATCTCGCCGGCCACGCGGATCGGCGTATCGCGGAAGCGCAGGGAGATGCGATGCTCGCCGGCCGGGATGTCCAGGGCGATCAAACCGAACTTCCCCGACGGGCGGATGGGGACGGCCTGCCCATCCAGGCGCGCCTGCCAGCCGGGGAAATAGTAGGTGTAGAATTCGATGGTTGCCGGCGTCTGCGCCTGCGCCACGATCTCGTCCGAGGAGCCGCCATGCCGCGCCATGCGGACGGTCGCCTCGCCGGCCAGGACGTGGGCTTTGGTCAAGGGTTGGCCGGCCAGGTATTGCGCCACCAGCGGCGTCGTCATCGGCTGCTCTTGCGTCCACGCCATCATGCCGGTGCGGTCGGGGGGATAGACCAGCTCGAACTCAATCACGGCGACGGTCTCTTCGGAGCGTGGCGCCGGCTCGGTGTATTGGGGCAGGGTGTAGGCGAAGCTGCCCAGGGCGACGACCAGGGCCAACAGCGCCGCCGGCCGGCGTCCCGCTTCGCCCAATGTCAGCGCCGCGCCGCCGCCCAGGAGCGCCAACGACACGGACGTGATCAACAGCAAGCGCCAGGGGAACTGCACCAGCGCCGCCAGGGGAATCATCTGCCACAGGAAGGTCGAGGCCGGCGTCATTAAGAAGATGGCCGCCAGGGTGACGACGCTGAAGAAGATGAGGGCGGCGCGCCGGCCGCCGGCCGGCCTGGCCCACAGCGCGCCGACCAGGGCCAGGAGGATCGGGATGAGGCCCAACTGGAACGGCATCTGGTCGGCCAGCCCTTCGCCGGCGTAGCCGAAGCCCCAGAACGGCGCGAGGAACTGCGCCGGGTAAACGAACTGCTTGAGGTAGTTGAAACTCCCCTGCACCCACTGCTGCTCGACGATGAACCCGCGCTCGGCGAAGGCCGGCAGCAGGAAGAACGCGCTCAGGCCGGCGGCCAGCGCCGCCGCTCCGATGGCCCAGAGCGCGCCGGATAGGACGCCGACGAGCGCAGACGCACGCGGACGTTCAGATGGGGCTGCCGCCGGCGTCCGTTCATTCGGCGTGGCATCGCCCCTCGTGGGCGTTTGTCCGCTCCCCGTAGCATCGGGCCTTGTGCCCGTCCCCCGGACGCCCACAAGGGGTGATGCTACGGAAGAATACGCCACCGCGCGGCCCGTTGCCACATGCTGGAGCCGCGCCAACAAGCACAAGACCCAGGCCATCAATACCGGCGTGAAGAGGAGCGCCGTGCCGTTGTGCGCCAGGAGCAGGCCGGCATAGCTCAAGCCGGCCCAAGCCAGATCGCGCCCGTTGCGTCGCTCTAAGAGCCGCGTGAAAGTCCACAGGCACAGGGGCATGAAGATGTACGCGAAGGATTCGGCCAGATCGCCCCGCACGTAGACATCTACCAGGTGATAGGGAACGTAGAGGTAGAGCGCGCCGGCGACCAGGCCGGCCGATCGCCCCAGGAGCCGCCGGCCCAGCAGGTACATGGTCAGGCCGGAGAGGACGAATGAGAGTGCGAAGGTGAGCTTGACGGCGGCGGTCAGGCCGGCTCCCAGCAGATGAAAGGCTTCGGCCACGTAGTAGGCCAACGGCGAGAGGAACAAGAAGAGCGGGTAGCCATAGCCCAACGCGAAGTCAGTCCCCCAGCGTGGGATGGCATAGCCATCGCGGAGCGTCTGATCGAAGGCGTTGAGGAAAAAGAGGGTATGCGGCGCATCGTGGGCCTTCAGGAAGTAGCCCGGCGCGGTCAGGGGCGCCCAGGCGAAAACGCTCAATGCCAGCAAGAGCCAGACTTCGCCGTCTACGCCGCGCAGGGCGGCCCACAGCCTACGCATGCCGGCCTCTGCCGGCCAGGAGGATGCGGCCGAGGCAGAGCGCGACGATGCCGGCCAGGGTCAGGCCGCTCGCCAGCGTCCCGATGCGGCGCACCGGCGTAGCCTCAAAGCGCAAGATCAGGTAGTGCGCCCCCTGGGGCACGCGCACGGTAATGAGTCCCTGGGAGCCGGTCGTCGTGATGGGAAGCTCTCCGATGAGGCGCTCGGTCTTGTCTTCCAGCAGATAGGCGCGCCAGCCGGGATAGTAGAAGCGGTAGAAGCGCACCTGTTGCTGGTCATCGCCGGCCCATACCCACACCATCTCTTCGGTCGAGGTCAGGCGGCGCGAATCAACCGCCAGGGTGCGGTTCTGCGGCACGACCGAATAGTCCACCTTGGTCGTGACCTTGCCGCCGGCGACCATGATGTCGGCCATGGAAGACCACCCCGGGATCTTGCTCGTCCAGATGGTCGCGCCGGTCATGTGATCCGAGACGCGCTGGAAGCGCATCAAGCCGGCCAGGGAGACCGGGCCTTCGGCCGGCGGGCGGATTTCGGCGCGCGCGTAGGGATAGCTGCCCAGGAGGAGCGCGGCGACCAGGATCAGGGTGGGAATCTCGACCGGCCAGCCGGGACTGCGCGCGGCCCACGTCTCCTGGAAGCCGGCCAGGACGGCCGCCGAGAGGATCGCCAGGGCCGGCGCGGCCAGCGTGAAATAGCGCCAGGGGAACTGGGCGAAGCGCACCAGGGAGACGCGCTCCCAGATGGGGGCGGCCGGCGCCAGGGCCATGAAGACCGAGACGATCAGCAACCCCTGGGCGAAGCCGACCAGCCGGCGCGCCTCGCCGCGCGGCAGGGCGCGCATGACCGCCAGGGAGAGGAAGGCCAACGCCAGGGGGACTGCGCCCAACTGGAAGCCCATGTCATCGTTGGGGCCGGGGCCGCCGGCCCCAAAGCCCCACGTCGGCGAGAAGAGCTGGTAGAGATAGACGAAGTCCTCATGATAGTCATAGCGTGTCAGCCATTGGTCGGAGCGCACGTACTGGGCTTCGGTCAAGGCCGGCAGCCAGAAGATGGCGCTCAACCCCAGGCCGATCAGGATCGCCAGGAGCGGCGCGGCGGCGCGGTGCAGCGCGTCGGCCAGCAGGGGCCAGACCGATTCACGCGACCAGGCGCGGCGCGGCTGGTCGGTCAGGACGCCGCCGATGATGAGGACGAGGACGTAGAGCGCCAGGGCCGGCGTGAACATCAGCGCAATCAGATTGCTGCTGAACATCAGCGCGGCGTAGGCGACGCCGGCGCCGGCGATGGAGGCCAGGCGCGGCCGCGTTGTCGCCGCGTGGAAGCCCCACAGGACGAAGGGGATGCAGGCGAAGGCGACCGACTCGCTCAAGGCGGCGCGTACGTACAGGTCGAACAGGTGATAGGGCAGATAGACGTAGGCCAGCGCGCCCAGGAGCGCCGCCGGCCGGCCCAGGAGCCGGCGCAGGAAGAGGTACATGCCCAGGCCGGCCGCCAGGATGGACAGCCCGAAGACGATCTTGACCGCATCCTCGAAGCCGAAGCCGAGCAGATGGAACGCCTCGCCGATGTAGAAAGGGAGTGGGCCATAGATGTTGAAGAAGGGATAGCCGTAGCCAAAGGTGAAATCGGGCGACCAGCGCGGATAGAGCACGCCGTCCTGGATGGCGCGGTCGAACTCAAACAGGAAATAGACGCTGTGACGGGCGTCGTGCGCGCCC
>CAIQJD010000427.1 GCA_903872005.1 uncultured bacterium
CATCGGCGGTGACGTAGGCATTGGCGACGGGCGCGCCGTTGGCGAGGCGCGCCTGGCCGCGTATGGCGGATAGGTCGTCCA
Organism: uncultured bacterium; assembly: GCA_903872005.1. Next base: position 82 of record CAIQJD010000427.1, read on the forward strand.
TCTGGAAGTTGAGCCAGAGTCGGTCGGGTGGGACGACGACGCCGATGGCCGGCGCGGGCGACACATAGTCTGATGCGCGCACGGTGACCGTGTAGCTGCCGGCGGCGACCAGCAGCTCGTACAGGCCGCAGCCTGACGTGCTGGCGTCGGCGCTGCCATAGGGGCCGGCGGCTGAGACGGCGGCGTAGCTGACCGGCCGGCCGAGGCGGTTACGCACGATGCCCACGATGCGCGCCGCCGGCGGGAAGGTGTAGTTGGCGTCGGCGCGGTCAGGAGGGATGGCGACGGTGAGAGGCGGGCCGCTGGCGAAGTCTTCTTTGCGGAACGTCAGGCTGTAGGTCCCCGAAGGGAGACGCAGGGCATAGTGGCCGGCAGCATCGGTCGTGGCGGATACGGACTGGTTGCCGACCCAGGTTTCCACGAAGGCATTGGCGACGACTGCGCCGTTGGGGCCGCGCACGACGCCGGCGACCTGGTAGATGCCAGGATGGGTGAGGATAATGTTGACGGCGGCCGGCGGGACCGTGGCGATGGCGCGGGCCGGGCCGGTCTCCAGCAAGTAGCTCCCTGGCGCGTCTACGGTGAAGGTGAAGAGACCGCTGGCAGCGGTGGTGAGGCGTTGCTCGGTGTAGCAGTCGCCGCGGCTGAGGACGACGATTGCGCCGGCCAGGGGCGCGCCGGCGGCCGTTTGGACGCGGCCGGCGATGGTGTAGCCGGCGGAAGGGGTCAGGTGGAAATCTATGCCGCTTTGCGCCGGCGGGATGCTGACGAGGCGATCGGGCGGCTCCGGGTAGCCGGATTTGTAGACGCTGATGCGCCAGTCACCGGCCGGCAGATTGAGGGCGTATTGGCCGGCGGGGTTGCTGTTGGCGCCCTGGCAGCGGCCGCCATCGGCCGGACAGGCGGAGACCCAGGCATAGGAGAGGGGCGCAGCGCCGGCGCCAAAGATCGCGCCGCTGATGGGGTAGAGGCGCTCGAAGGTGGTGTCGGCATTGGCAATCGGGGATGCGACCGTGGCGATGACTGGCGGCGGGGCGGCATAGCCGGTCTTGTCGAAGCGGATCTTGTACGTGCCGGAGATGAGGGTCAGGGAGTAGGAGCCATCCGCGCCGGTCTGCGCCCAGGCGGAGATGGGGCCGGCGCCAATGGAGACGCTGACGGAGGGGACGCCCTGGCCGTCGGCGTCGCGTACCACGCCCGAAAGGACGTAGGCGCGCTCGAAGGTGAAGTTGACTTCGCGCTGACTGGGCGGGATGGAGACGGCCTGCGGCGCCGGCTCCGGCCGATCCCAGACGTTCAGACTGACGCAGTAGATGCCGGCCGCGGGTGGGCGAATCTCGTAGTAGCCGGTCGCGTCGGTGCTGGCGCATACGCTGCCGGGATTGGCGCAGACGTACTGGCCCACCACAGGCGAGCCATCGTAGTCGCGCACGACGCCGGCGATGACGAGGGGTTCGCCGAAGATGAAATCTACGCCAGAGCGGTCCGGTGGGGTGGTCACAGCCTGATCGGGCGGCGTGACGTAGCCATCTTTGGTCGCGCGCAGGGTGTAAGCGCCGGCGCCGACCGTCAAGGAATAGACGCCGTCATCATTCGTGAAGGCAGACGCGTTGGATGGGCCGGCGATGATTTGCACCAGGGCGTAAGAGACGGGCAGGCCGGTGAAATCGCGCACCGTGCCGGTGATGGTGTAGGCGACGGGGAAGGTGAAGTCTATGCCGGCGCGGCTGGGCGGGACGGTGACGGTCTGCGTCGGCGGCGTGGTGTAGCCGGGCCTGGTGGCCTGTAGCGTGTATGCGCCGGCCGAGACGGTGAGAGAGTAAGCGC
>CAIQJD010000428.1 GCA_903872005.1 uncultured bacterium
CAAGAACCTGCCGACGCTGCTGCAGGCGCTGGCCGACCTGCGCCGCGCCGGCGCGCCGGCCGTCCTGCTGCAAGTCGGCGGCCAGCCCACACCGGCGCTGCGGGCGCTGATAGACGAGCTTGGGTTGCGGGAGGCGGCGCGCTTCGCCGGCCGGGTCGCCGAGGCGGACCTGCCGGCGCTGTACAACGCCGCGGACGTCTTCGTCTTCCCATCTCTATATGAAGGCTTCGGCCTGCCCATCCTGGAGGCGCTGGCCTGCGGGACGCCGGTCGTGGCCGGCGACGCGGCCAGCCTCCCCGAAGCGCTGGGCGACGCCGGCCTGCTGGCCGATCCCGGCGCGCCGGCGGCCCTGGCCGAAGCCATCGGGCGGATACTGGGCGAGCCGGCCCTGGCGGCCGAGCTGGCGCGGCGCGGCGTGGCGCGCGCCGCCGAGTTCACCTGGGAGCGCTGCGCCGGCCGGACCGTGGCAGCCTATCAGGCGATCCTGGACGAGAGCGGAGGCGCATGACATGTGCGGCATCTGCGGCATCCTCAACCTATCGGCCGAGGCCGGCCCCCCCGACCCGGCGCTCCTGGAGCGCATGACGGCCACGCTGACCCATCGCGGCCCCGACGACGCCGGCTACCATCGCGCCGGGCCGGTCGCGCTGGGGATGCGCCGGCTCTCCATCATTGACCTGGAGACCGGCCGGCAGCCCATCGGCAACGAAGACGGCTCCGTGGCCCTCGTCTTCAACGGGGAAATCTACAACTACCGCGAGCTGCGCCAGGATTTGCTGGCGCAGGGCCATCGCTTCGCCACCCAGAGCGACACCGAAGTCATCGTCCACCTGTACGAAGAGCGCGGGCCGGCCTGCGTCGAGGCGCTCAATGGCATGTTCGCCTTCGCCCTGTGGGACGCGCCGGCGCAGACGTTGCTCCTGGCCCGCGACCGCCTGGGCATCAAGCCGCTCTACTACGCCGAGGCCGGCGGCCGGCTCCTCTTTGGCTCGGAGCTGAAGGCGCTGCTGGCCGACGACCGCCTGCCGCGCCGGCTCGACCCGCTGGCCCTGGATCAATTCCTGGCCCTGCGCTATATCCCCGCGCCGCAGACCATCCTGGCCGGCGTCCAAAAGTTGCCGGCCGGCTCCCTGCTCCTCTGCCGCGCCGGCCAGATAGAGCGCCGGCGCTATTGGCGGCTGCGCTTCGCCCCCGACCCACAGATCAGCCCGCAGGAGTGGGTCGGCGAGACGCGCCGGCTGCTGGACGACGCCGTGCGCCGGCAGATGATCAGCGACGTGCCCCTGGGCGCCTTCCTCTCCGGCGGGATAGATTCCAGCGCCATCGTGGCGCTGATGGCCGGCGCATCGACGCGCCCCATCCAGACCTTCTCCGTCGCCTTTCGCGGCTGGCCCGGCGGCGACGAATCGGAAGCGGCGCGCGCGGTCGCCGCGCACCTGCATACCGAGCATCACGAGATTCATGTCGAGGCCGACGCCGCGGCCGCCCTGCCGCGCCTGGCCCACGCCTTCGATGAGCCGATGGCCGACCCGGCGGCGCTGCCGACCCTGCTGATGTCCGAAGCGGCGCGCCGGCATGTCACCGTCGTCCTGACCGGCGAAGGCGCGGACGAGCTGTTCGCCGGCTATGGCTGGTATCGCTGGGGCAGTTGGCCGCTGCTGCCGCTGCCGGCGTTCCTGCGCCGGCCCCTCTTGTGGGCGCTGCAAGAGGGCTGGCGCGGCCGGCGCGGCCAGCGCACCCTGATGGCGCTGGCCCAACCCAGCCTGGAAGCGCGCTACTGGGAGACCATCGCCTGCTCGGTCTTTCAGGCCGCCGAGCGTCGCCGGCTCCTGGCGCCGGCGACGCGCGCCGCCCTGGCCGGCCATACCCTCCCCGACGCCTTCGGCGCGATGTTGGCAGAGGCGGCCGACCTGCCGGCCCAGAGCCGGCTGCAAGCCTGGGACATTGCCATCTGGCTGGAAGGCGACCCCCTGGCGAAAGCCGACCGCATGAGCATGGCCGCCTCGTTGGAGGCGCGCGTCCCCTTCCTGGATCATCGCCTGGCCGAGCTGATCGCCCGCATCCCGCCGGCGCTGCTGACCCAGGACGGCCAGAGCAAGGCGATCCTGCGCGCCGCCGTGGCCGACCTGCTCCCGCCGGCAACGGTGCGCCGGCCCAAACACGCCTTCGACACGCCGATTGACCGCTGGCTGCGCGACGAGCTGCGCCGGCCGACCGAGACCCTGGCGACGCGCGCCGTCTTCCAGGAGACCGGCTGGTTCGAGCCGGCCGAAGTGGCCCGCTGGACGCAGCGCCATCTGGCCGGCCGGGCGCTTGGCCGGCAGGTCTGGGCGCTGCTGACCCTGGCCGAATGGTACGATCACGTCTTCGCGAGGCGACCATGAGCGCGCCGATCCTGTACGTGGATCACGCCGAGTGGCTGGGCGGGGCCGAGGAGAGCCTGCTGGTCTTGTTGCGCCGGCTGGATCGCCGGCGCTATGCGCCGCTCCTGGCCTGCAATGCCGATGGGCCGCTGGGGCCGGCCGCCGAGGCCGCCGGCGCGGCAGATCGG
>CAIQJD010000429.1 GCA_903872005.1 uncultured bacterium
GATCTGCCGTCCTAACTCATCGGACGGCCACAAGGGCCGATGCTACAGTCGTCTACTTCTGCCATCCACGAATGGGCACGAAGATTCGTGACCGAGTCCGCGCGCCTCCGCGGCCATCCCTGTCCCATTCTTCCGTTCTCCCTATTCACCCCTGTTTGACAAGATCACGACTTGGCGCGATACTGTGTTGTGTATTATGCAATCATGTTGCGTAATAAGCAACACAATCCACCGTAGCCTGGCGCCTTGTGCGCGTCTGTCCGTCGCGTGGGATGTGAGACACATCTCATTGTAAGGGGGCATGATGGCAGAGAGAGCTGAATTCGGCATCCATTCCGTAGAAAAGGCCATCGCCATCCTGCGCGCCTTTGACCATGAGCAACCCGAGCTGGGCGTGACCGAGCTGAGCGCACGCCTGGGCGTCCACAAGAGCACGGTCTCGCGGCTGCTGACGACGCTGGAGGCCGGCGGCCTGGTGGAGCGCGACCCGGCCACGCGGCGCTACCGCCTCGGCGTCGAGCTGATCGCTTTGGCCGGGCTGGTGATGCGCCATGCCGACCTGCGCGGGGCGGCGCGGCCGGCGCTGGAGAGCCTGGCCGAGCGCTGCCGCGAGACGGCCAATCTGGCGATCTATCACGCCGGCATGGCGATGAACATCGAGCAATTCCTGCCGGCCGACCGCCAGATCCGCGACATCGGCTGGGTCGGCCGGCGCACGCCCCTGCACGCTACCTCTGTGGGCAAAGTCCTCCTGGCCCATCTCTCGCCGGAACAGGCGCAGCACGTCATTGGCGTCCTGGAACTGCCGGCCTTGACTTCCCATACCATCACCGATTGGCCGACGCTGCGCGGCGAGCTGGAAGCCGTGCGTCGGCAGGGCTATGCCCTGGGTCTGGAAGAGTTGGAAATTGGCCTGAACTCCGTGGCTGCGCCCGTGCGTGACCATAGCGGCGCCGTCATCGCTGCCATCAGCGTCTCTGGCCCATCCTATCGGGTCAGCCGCGCCGAGGCGCCGGCGCTGGCCGGCCGCGTGGTCGAGACGGCCGCGTCCGTCTCGCGCGCCCTGGGCTATGACGCCAATCGTCTGGGAGACTGAACGCGACGCCCACCATTCAACGCCGAAGTAGAGGAGGAACGCGACGATGAGACCAGAAATTTACGCGATTTTGACGGCGGCTGCCTGGGGCATCGGCGGCTTCTTCGAGAAGAAGGGGCTGCACCTGGGCAATCTCAGCCCGCAAATGGGCATCACCATTCGCACCGCGGTTGCCTTCATCATTCTGGCCGCGGTCAGCTTTCCGCAATGGAAGACGCTGCCGCAGGCCGGCGCCAAAGCTTTAACGATGATGGTGATTGGCGGCGGCATCGTCGCCGGCGCGGTCGGCATGCTCTGCTTCTACACGGCCATCAAGGGCGCGCCCCTGACCCGCGTCATGCCCATCGCCTTCACCTCGCCCCTCTTTGGGGCGCTGATGGGGCTGATCTATGGCACGGAGCCGCTGACGGTCAAGACGGTCATCGGCATGGCCCTGACCGTCGGCGGGATCATCGTCTTGACCGTCGGCTGACCGACGCGATGATGTGTGTTTCAAGTTTTGGGCTAGGCTACGACAACACCGATGCCCGTCTCCCAAAAAAGGAGAACCATCCGATGAACCATCCTACCCTCATCCTATCCGACCGAGATGTTGCCGCCTGCCTGGAGCGCCTGCCGATGGGCGAGGCCGTGACGCTGATTGAAGGCGTCTTGCGCGCCCACGGCCAAGGGCAGGTCGCCATGCCGCCCAAAGTCCACCTGGACCTGGAGCCGCTGGGCCTGCCGGGCTGGATGAACGCCATGCCGGCCTATATCGCGCCGGAGCCGGCCATGGGCCTCAAATGGATTGGCGGCTTCAGCCCCAATCCGGCGCGCGGCCTGCCGTATATCATGGGCGTCATCGTCCTGGCCGAAGCAGCCACCGGCCTGCCCATTGCCGTCATGGAAGGCGCGCAGATCACCAGCCTGCGTACCGGCGCGGCCGCCGGCGTGGCCGCCAGGTATCTGGCGCGCCCCGGCCGGCTGACCGTCGCGGTCATCGGCGCCGGCGCGCAGGGCGCTTCGGCGCTGCGCGGCCTGGGCTGCGTGCTGGAGATCGCCGAAGCGCGCGTGGCCGACGTGGATCAAGGCCGGCGCGAGGCGTTGGCAGCCCGATTCGCCAAGAGCACCGACGCGCCGGCGCGCGGCGTCGCCAGTCCGCAGGCGGCCGTCGAGGGCGCGGACGTCATCGTCACCGCCACCACGGCCAGCGTCCCACTGGTGCTGGAGCGCTGGGTCCAGCCCGGCGCGCTGGTCATCACCCTGGGCTCGTATGGTGAGGTGGAGCCGGCGCTGGTGACTTCCATTGACAAGCTGCTGGTGGACAATTGGGCGCAGGCCGAACATCGCGGCGGCTTGAGCCGGCTGGCCGAGGATGGCGTCGTCACGCGCGCCTCGCTCTGGGCCGAGCTGGGCGACGTGATCGCCGGCAAGCGGCCCGGCCGGCAATCGCCCGATGAGCGCATCCTGTGCGCCGAAATCGGCCTGGGCACAGAAGACCTGGCGACGGCCTGGCGCGTCTATGAGCTGGCGCGAGAAGCCGGGCTGGGCGTGGAAGCGCCGTTGTACGCGTGAGAGCAGACCTCACCCCTAACCCCAACCCCTTTCCCCTCTCCGTACACGGAGAGGGGAAAGGGGCAGGGGAATGGGGAGAGGTGCGTAGCGTGAAATCAAGCAGACCATGGAGAACAACGAAAGGGGATCTATCGCATGACATCGGGCGGATATTCTGGAGGACAGTACACGCCGCTGCGACCGGAATCGGTCGGCCGGCTGCATCAGGTCGCGTTGGATTTGCTGTGGGAAGTCGGCTCGCAGGTGAACAGCAAGCAGGCTTTTGACATTTTCGCCGCCGCCGGCGCGCGGGTCGAGCCGGAAAAGCGCCTGGTGCACATCCCGCGCGGCATGGTGGAAGACGCCATCGCCAGCGCGCCGTCGTCGGTGCTGTTGGCCGGCCGCGACGAGAAGCACGACCTGCTCCTGGAAGGGTCGCGCGTCTATCTCGGCACCGGCGGCACCACGCCCTACGTGCTCGACCTGGATGGCAAGAAGCGCCCCTCGACCACGAAAGACGTAGCCGACATCGCCCGGCTGGTGGATGCCCTGGAAAATGTCCACTTCATCGTCATCCCGGTCTATCCCAATGAGCTGCCGGTGGAGCAGGTGGATGTCAACCGCTTCTATGCGTCGCTGTCTAACTGCAGCAAGCACATTCAGGGCGGCATGTACACGGCCCAGGGCGTGCGTGATATCATCCGCATGGGCGAGATCATCGCCGGCGGGGCCGATGCGCTGCGCGCCCGCCCGATCCTCTCCTTCATCGTCTGCCTGATTAGCCCCCTGAAGATAGACGATCACTACACCAACTTCTTGATTGATATTGCTCGCTATGGCCTGCCAGTGACGATCTCGGTGGAGCCGCTGAGCGGCGCGACCGCCCCGGTGACGACGGCCGGCCACCTGGCGCAGTGGGCCGCCGAAGCCTTGAGCGGCGTCACCTTGGTGCAGTTGGTGAATAAGGGCTGCCCGGTCCTGCCGGGTTACGTCGGCACCATCGTAGACCTGCGTAACATGGGCTACGTCTCCGGCGCGGTCGAGCAGGGCTTGCTCAACGCCGGCGTGGCGCAGTTCGGCCACTACTGGAACTTGCCCACCTATAATACGGCCGGCATGTCCGACTCCAAGGCGCTGGATGTCCAGACCGGCTACGAAGGCGCGATGACCTCGCTGATGACCGCGCTGGCCGGCGGCAACTTCATCCACGACGCGGCCGGCCTGATGGAATTCGCCATGGTCGCCAGCTACGAGAAGTACGTCATTGACAACGAAGTGATCGGCATGGTGATGCGCGCCGTGCGCGGCATCGAAGTGAATCACAACACCATCGCCCAGGACGTGGTGGCGCGCGTCGGGCCGGCCGGCGAACACCTGGCCGACGAGCACACCGTGCGCTTCATGCGTAAAGAGTTCTTCTTCCCCAAGCTCAGCGACCGCGACGAGCGCGAGGGCTGGGAGGCCAACGGGGCCAAGACGGCGCGGCAGCGCGCCCACGAGATCGCCACGCGACTGCTCAACACCCACGAGCCGCTGCGCTGGTCGCCGGAGATTGACGCCCAAATCCGCAAGGAGATCCCCGGCATCGTGCGATAGGGTCGCTCAAAACCCTTGGGGCCTCCGATATCTCAAGGGTTTGCTTGCCCAGCCATCCACGAATAGGGTACGAATGAACGAATCGGTCCGCCGGCGTGCGGCATTCGTTTATTCGTCCCCCGCATTCGTGGATGGCCGAGCCAGGTGTAGGGTGCGCCCTGGCGCACCTCCTCTGCTTGCCACGCCGGGACTTCCGTGTTATGCTCGTCCTTGAAGCGCCATCTTCCTGGTCTGATGCGTTGCCGGCTTGGACCGGTTCTCTCACTGCGAGGACAATGCGGACATGCCCGAATACCGCCGGGCCTTCATCCCGGGAGGAACCTACTTCTTCACCGTCGTCGCCCACGAACGCCGGCCATTTCTCACATCCGACCTCGGCCGCTCCACTTTGCGCGCCGCAAGGCGCTTCGTCCAGGAGCGCCGGCCCTTCAATACTCAGGCCTTCTGTCTGCTGCCCGATCACCTGCACTGCGTCTGGACGCTGCCGTCGGGCGACGCCGGCTACCCCGAACGCTGGCAGATGATCAAGAGCCGCTTTTCCAGGACCTATCTTGCCGCCGGCGGCGAGGACGGATCGCGCAACCCCTCTCGCCTGCGCCGGCGCGAAGCCGCTCTCTGGCAGCGTCGCTATTGGGAGCACGCTATTCGTGACGAGGGCGACTTCGCTCGCCACATAGATTACATTCATTACAATCCCGTGAAACACGGCCTCGTGACGCGCCCGGCGGATTGGCCCTGGTCCACTTTCCATCGCTTTGTCGCCGAAGGCGGCTATGACATCACGTGGGGCGCCGCTCCGCCGGCGCACGCCCTTGATCTCGATTGGCCCAGCGAGTAGGGTGCGGCCGGGCTTACCGTCGCTTGCCGGCCGCGTGCCAGGCGGTGCGCCCCTGGCGCACCCTACCTCGATCCAGCCACAAAAAGAATGCGTGACCCAGAGAAAGGCAGGCATGTAACATGGACCGAGAGGTACGCTTGTGGAAGATGACGTGGCCTGAAGTGCGCGACCGGCTGAAGGAATCCCAGATCGCGATAGTCTGCGTCGGCTCGACCGAGGCGCACGGCCTCCATCTATCCCTGGAGGCGGATACCATCGTCCCCTTTGAGATCGCCCGGCGGGCGGCCGAAAAGGTATTCGACGAAGTGAAACCGGTGATCGCGCCTCCGATACCCTACGGCTACCAACCCTTCCCCTCCATCAACCATTTCCCCGGCACCATCGGGATCAGCTCGCAGACGCTGAAACAGCTCGTCAAGGAAGTCTGCGCCAGCCTGATTCAGCAGGGTTTCAAGAAGATCGTGATCCTGGACGGCCACGGCGGCGATGGGCCGGCCATCCAGATCGCGATGTGGGAGCTTGCCGATGAGACCGACGCCTACATTGCGAAGGTAGATTGGTGGGGCGGGTTTGGCGGCGACATCATCCGCCAGGAGACGGAATCGCGCACGATCATCCATGCCTGCGAGACCGAGACGTCGGTCGCCTGGGCGTGCGGCGCGCGCGTGCTGATCGAGCGGGCGGTGAAGGTTGAGCCGGCCAGCCCATCGCGCTACGTGGTATTCGATACCTACGCGGCCC
>CAIQJD010000430.1 GCA_903872005.1 uncultured bacterium
CTGGGCGGATCCGGCCGGGCTGCGGATGTCATTGAGATGACGCCCGATCTGATGGCCCTGCCCGAAGATCATCGCGCCACGTACGCGCGCGGCGCAGACGGCAAGTCCGAGCAACCCAAGTACGTGAAGTTCGTGCAATCGGCGCGCGGCTTCTTGATTCAGAGCGGCGAGCTGGAAAGCCCGGCGCGCGGCGTCTGGAATATCACGCCGGCCGGCGCGGCGCGCCTGCGGGCGGCCGGCCTGATTCCGTAACGACGCGACAGAACGGACACCGCGTGAGCGCAGCGAGTGGGCCAGCGATGGCCTGCTCGCTGCGTTCTTGCGCCAACATCCGGCGCTACGGCGCGGCCCCTCTGTCTCCGCTGCGCCCTGCGCCGGGGTCATGCGCCTACCCTCTGACCGCAAGCGTTTCTGCGTTGCCAAGAGCGCCGAACGGGGTTATAATCAATGATATTCGCCGGCCCAGCCCCGGCGCACGGGAGGAACCCCATGGACGAATTAGTCAAATTGGTGTCAGAGAAGGCCGGTATCCCAGAATCCGCCGCCAAGACCGCCGTCGAGACGGTCATCGGATTCCTCAAATCCAAGCTGCCGCCCTCAATGGCCGGCCAGGTGGACGCCCTCATCGCCAGTGGCAACCTGGGCAATCTGGGCAACATGGCGCAGGGTCTGGGCGGATTCTTCGGCAAGAAGTGAGCGCGGCAGCCGGCGGGAGGTGAACCATGTGGAAAGAGTTCAAGCAGTTCATCATGCGCGGCAATGTGCTTGATCTCGCGATTGGCGTCATCATCGGCGCAGCCTTCGGCAAGATCGTCACCTCGCTGGTCAATGACATCATCATGCCGCCCATCGGCGTGTTGCTGAATAAAGTGGACTTCAGCAACCTGTTCATCAACCTGTCCGGGACGCACTATGCCACGCTGGCGCAAGCCAAAGACGCCGGCGCAGCGACCATCAACTACGGCCTGTTCATCAATGCCCTGATTGATTTCGTGATCGTGGCCTGCGTCATCTTCCTGATCGTGCGCCAGGTGAATCGCTTGCAGGCCAGGCCGGCGCCGGTCGTCCCCGACACGAAAGAATGCCCCTACTGCCTGAGCGTTATCCCGCTCAAGGCGACGCGTTGCCCGCACTGCACGTCGGAGATGCCCAAGTCCTGAGCGATCCAGGACACGCTTCGCGGGGGACGCTTCGGCCGAGGCGCCCCCGCGGGCCATACATCCAATGAGACGACTGCCCATCATGACGACATCGCCTACCTCCCAGCCGGCGGCTCCTCTCACACCATCCCAGGTGCGCGACGCCATGCGCCTCGCCTTCATTGCGCAGGGCTTCGGCCAAGTCATGCCCATGCTCTTCTATCGCGGCGGCATGTTGGCTCTGTACGCCCTACGCATCGGCGCCGGCAACATCCACCTGGGCATCCTTTCGGCGCTGAACGAAGGCTCCTACTTGTACATCTATTTGGTCTCGCCCTGGATCGCGCGCGTCGGCAAGCGCCGCTGGATGGCGACCGGCTTGCTCATCACCTGCGCCAGCATGTTGGGCCTCTTCGCCGTGCAGCCGATCTATCGCGCCGGCGGCTCCGGGCCGGCGCTGATCGCGCTCCTGGTGGTCATGTTCGTGATCAACACCGCCATGAACATCGCCATGGCGAGCTGGTGGCCGCTGGTGCGTGACATCATCCCGCCGGACGTGACCGGCCTCTTCTTCGGGCGCTTGCGAACCATCATTGAAGGGGTCGGCCTCGTTGGCGTCCTGGCCCTCTCGGTCTTCCTGGGAGCGCAGCCGGCAACCTGGAAGTTCAGCGTCGCCTTCGCCGTGTCTGCCGCCACACACCTGGTGCGCGCCCTGGGGTTGAGCCGGCTCCCGGACCCGGTCGGCCCCGATCCCCACACCAGCATCCACCTCAGCCAGCAATTAGCCGCGCTCAAGCGTCCGCTCCTCGACCGACGCTTCATGTATTTCTGTTTGACCACGCTGGCGTTGTATGCCTGCATCGCGCTGCCCATGCCGCTCTATGTGCCATTCCTCAATACCTCGCGTGGCCTGCCCACCTCGCTGACGGTTGCCATCATGGCCGGCCTGTCCGTCGGCAATATGCTCTCGCTCATCCCCTGGGGACGCTACGCCGACCGCCAC
>CAIQJD010000431.1 GCA_903872005.1 uncultured bacterium
CGCACCGCCTGCTCCGGCGAGATGCTGTCCATCTTCCACAACCGCTCACGCAGGCTCCAGGCTTTGTTCGCCATCTCGGCCGCCAGCCGGCGCGCCAGTGGTCTGTCATTATCCGTCACCACGACGACCGTCCAGCCACCCTCTTCGACGTCCATCCAGCACTGAATCGGGAATGGCGAGACCGCGATCACGCCCGGCCGCGTCTCCATATCGCGCGCCAGATCAAACCACTCTTTCATCGGGCCACGGACCGTCAAGTACTGCTCTTGGTGCGTCATCATCGGGATGCGTTGGAAGGCCATGGTGGGTCGAATCTTACCCTGCACCTGGGCGAAGAGCACTTTAGCCGCACGCCGGCCCGTATCGAACGGGTCGTGCGGCTGCGTCCGATGCGCCACCAGCGCGCTCAACACCGCCATCTTCTGGCGCGTGATGTAGCCGTGATGATCCATCGGTGCGACCATCGGGACGTCCGGCCCAATCACCTTTCGCACTGCCGCGGCCAGGTAGCCCTCGGCGTCATCGGTGAACGTCGCGGCGGCCGCCCCATGCAACGAGAAGAACACGCCGTCAACCGGCATCACCTTCTGGAGTCGCGCGACCAACTCGCGCTCAAAGTACTTGATCATGTTGGCCTTGATGACGCCGCCGGCGCCGGCCCACGTGCCAATGAGCGGCAGAGGCTCCAGGTCAATGCCTTCTTCCTCTGCGGCAGCGAAGAAGCCGGCGATAGGGCCGGCGCGATGCCCCGCTCGGATCATGGCGCGGCCCTTAAAGATGCCGAACTGCCTGAAATGATCCATCGTCGTAGGCAACGGGGTGAAGCTGTCTGTCTCCTGTCCAAAACCTGCTAGCGCGATCCGCATGGCTTCCCTTCCTCTATGATTTGTTTCGCGGCAAAGTGTGAGACGAGCAATAGCGCGACCGACTGATTGACTGCGACCACAGAACTATTGTAGCACATTCCACGCCCGATTACCAGAGGGGTAGGATGGGGTTATGTGACACGATCCTCGGCTACTCCCAGGTATCAACGCGCGTTGCAGCCGAGTCGCGCAGCGGAGGCAATAGATTCGCCAACTGCACCGCCTCTTGCTCAAGCTTCAGTCCGCGCTGGAGCAGATGTGCGATGACCGGCCGCAGGTCTGCCAACGCGGCGTGACGCTGAAGCCGGCCGAGAAGATGGCGGTCGTTCTCGGTCAGCGGCCTGGCCCAGCGGATGTGCGCGTCCAGCGTTGCCGCATCCATGCGGTAGGGCAAGAAGCGCGCAGAAACCGCCTTGCGGAACTGCGCCAGGATGTTCAGTCCGCCGTAATCCAGGTCCGCCCAGACCTGGAGCGGGATCTCGGCCGGCAAGGTCTCAACCAGCCGCGCCAGCAGATGGCGCACCGCCGGCGAAGGGTTGCCCCACAAACACAACGCGGCCAGCCCTGCCCCCTCATGACGGACCAATTCGTAGAACGACGCCAGGTTTTCCACGCAGACGACACGCTCCGTCTGACTGGCATCCACGGACACCTGGCACACCCGCCCCGCCATCACTGCGGGCACGCCGACGGCCGGATAGAAGCCATCCAGCATGACCATTTGCCCGCCCGCGTCGACCAGTCGCCACGGCCCATACAGCAAGACCTGCGTCGGGTTGGCGGTTAGCCCCAGCTCCCGCAACGCCTCATCCGGCGTCAGCACGGCCCAGCCAGGGCCGTGCCGGCGGGCCAGGGTTGCCAGAGCGGCCTTCAGCGGCTCAAAAGCCTTGCTGTCGTTGAAGGTACGGACGCTGAAAACGCGGTAGGGCGTCTCCTCGGTCACGGCATCCAGAGCCGCCAGCGCAGCCAGCAAATCGCGGTTGAAATCCGGCCCCGCCAGGACGAACGGGGCAGCGGACTTGCCGGCGCGGAGCTGAGCAATGGTGTGGTCAAGCGCGCGGCGACGCCAATCGCCCTCGGCAAATCGGAACCGCTCCCCCAAAAGCAGCTCCCTCAGCGCCGTCACCTGGCCGGCTACCGATGGACGCCCCAACCAGGGGAAAAGCTCGGCCGCGTGTTCGGGGAGCAGCGTCACCGTATCCAGCAGGCGCCCCGCTTCGCCCGGCAGCCACCCCAAACGCGCGAAGCCGCGCTCCGCCAGCGCCTGCAACTGTTCGTTGGCCGTCTGACGCGGGGCCGGGTCGAGTTGGCTGGTGTAGCCGGGCAGCCCAAGCTCGTTCAGGCGCACACGGATCGCGCGTTTGAATGGCCGCCCCGGCTCATGCCGCTCGTACATATCCAGCAGCGCGTTCAGGATGGCGATGACGTCAGGGGAAGGGGTGAACGGCAAGGACATACTGACCGGGTCACACGGAAGTACAGCAGCACGCGATGCTTCGCGCCACGGCGCGGCGCTCACGCCACGCGACGACACGCGATACGCATCACGCTTCACCCTGCTCCTCCACATCCCGCTTATCAATCTCCAGCACAAACGAATGGCTGTCCTGCCGGACAACGGTGCGGACGCTGTCCACGTAAGGCAGCAGGCCGCCGGCTTTGTCGGGCGGGGTAGCAAGCAACACTTGTAGGCCAGTATCCACCATGAACTTGAGCGCGCTGGCCGTGCGCGCAGTGTCCATCTTGCCGAACGCCTCATCGAAAAGCGCCAGACGAATGGTATCAGACGGCCGCGCCTGATTGAGGCGGTAGGCCTGGGCAAAGCTGGCCGCCATAGCCACGTAGAATGGGGTAGTGGTCTCGCCGCCCGATTTCTTGGCGCTGATCTGGCTGTGCAGCGCGCGGTCGCCATTGGGATAGTGGATGCGGATGTCATAGGCGAGGTAATTGCGATAGTCCTGCAATCGCCGCAG
>CAIQJD010000432.1 GCA_903872005.1 uncultured bacterium
CGGTCGGCTCGGCGATGATGGGCTGTTCGGTTGGCTCGGCCAAAGTCGGGGCCGGCTCTATCACGGCCGGCTCGGCGGCGACAGGCTCTTCGGTTGGCTCGGCCGGCTCGGCCGCAACGGGCAGCGCGGTCGGTTCATCACCCGCTGTGGTCGGCGCCGGCGCGGCTGGCGCCTCGACAGGCGTCGCGCCGGCGATCATGGACACTGGGGCCGGTGTGGCTGCGCCCGGTTCTTCGGGCGTCTCGTCCTCGCTGCCGGCCAGCAGTTCTTCCAGCATGGATACGGATATCGGCGCTTCTTCAGCCAGCGTGGTTTCCGGGGATGATGCCGCAGCCGGCTGGGCTGCTGGGCCGGCCGGGGAAGTCATCAGCCACGCCGGTAGGGCGCTTTCCTCCACGTCGGCCGGCGCTTGCGGTTCTTGGGGCGCAGGCGTCTCGGCGACCGGCGCCGCCCCCTCTTGCTGCGCAAGATCGCGCAGCCAGTCTGGTATCTCGCTTTCGGACCCTGCCTGCGGCGGCGTTTCGGTCGGGGCCGGCGTTGCGGCGACCGCCGGCTGCGCCGGGGTTGGCGCTGCGGCAACGGCCGGCTGCGCCGGGGCTGTTGGGGACTGCTCCGCCATGGTCTCTTCCAGGAGCGCGCGCAAGTCGGGCGGCAATTCGGCCGCCAGCGCCTGCCAGTTCTCAGCCGGCGCTGCGGCGGCCGGCGGCGTCTCTTGGGCGACGGCGCTTTCTCCTTGACCGATTACGTCTGTGGGTTCTTGCCACTGGTTCACGGAGCGCATCCAGGCCGGGATTTGCTGTTCGGCCGGCGCTGCTTCGGCCGGTGCGCCGGCGGATGGCGCTCCTGCGCCTGTCGCCGGTTCCGTTGGCCCCAGGGCGCGCATCCAGGAGGGGAGTTCTGGCTCGGTCGGAGCAGGCTCTGTGGCATCCTGCAGGGCGCTCGGCGCGGCTTCGGTTGGGGCCATGAGCGGCGCGCCGGCGTCGGTCTCCACGTCAGACGCTCCGTCGCTGAAAGTTTCGATTTCCGTTGGCTCGATAGCGCGCATCCAGGCGGGCAGTTCTTCGGCCGGCTCTTCTGGATGCGCTGCGGCTGGCGGCCTGGTCTGTTCGGCGACCGACTCTTCAATCAGGGCGCGCAAGTCGGGCGGCAATTCGGCGGCCAGCGCGCTCCAATCCTGATCGGCTACTGCGGTTGGCCCGCCGACCACGGCAGCGGATGTCGGTTCGACGGCTTGCATCCAGGCCGGCAGCGTGGCCTCGTCTGGCAGGATGGCTGCGCTTTCCACCGGTGATTCTTCGGTGAGAGCTTCTTCAGCCGGCGCGCCAATCTCGCCGGCCGGCTCTTCCTGCTCCGGCGCGGCCGGTTCTTCTGTCGCGCCGGCCGTTGGCGGCAAGCGCAGCCACGTGGGGATGACATCGGCTGAGAGATCGCCCTCATCTGGAACCGGGGACGCGGCGGATGGCGCGACGAGACTGGGGCGTGTCGGTTTGACGATGGCCGGCACGACGGCCATGGGCGGCTGCGCCGGCCCTTCCCCGACGGCCGGCAACATTGGCTCGGCGAGCTTGAGGGGCGAGGCTGGCCCGAAGATCGCCACGGCCCTCTGGTTCTCCGGGTCCAGGGCGCGGGCGATACGCAGGTGTTCCTGACCCTCTTCAGGATGGTCGCCGCGACTCCAGATTTCGCCGAGGATGAGATGCGCCTGAAGGCAATGGGGCAGATATTCCAGGATTTCGACGCATACGGCGGCCGCTTCTACGCGTTGGCCGGCGTACCAGTGCGCCAGCGCCAGCGCGATGCGTAAGGTATAGCGATCGGCGTGCTGCGCCAGCGCGGCGCGCAGCTCGGCAATGGCCTGATAGTACAGCCCCCCGCGCAAATAGATGCGCGCCAGGGCGGCCGAGTTGAGCTTGATGCGTAGGTTGGTGATATTGTGCCGCCGGCTATAGAGCGTCTGCAATTCCTGCCGCACGCCGGCATTGCCGGGATCCAGCTCAAAGGCGCGTTCGACATACCAGATCGTCTGATCCAGGAGTTCGTCTTGCTCGCAGGCGGCGGCGAGACCGAGCCAGGCGCGCGTGTGTTCCGGGTCGGCGCTCAGGGCGCGATGGAACAACTCGGTGGCTTCACGCAGTTGGCCCTGTTCCAGACAGGCTTCGCCCAGCATGATATAGGTTTCGATGTGTTGAGGGTAGTAGCGCAGGATATGCCGGCCAATCTCAATGGCCGAGGCGTAGGAGTTTGTGGCGAGCAGGCCATTGGCCTGGTCGCACAGCTCGCGCAACGTGTATTCTCTCATGAACCACTCCTGGCCGCGCGCCTCTGGCGGCGCATGACTATCGTTATGTCGCCTCTATGCTATTATGCACTGATTTGGGCGAAAAGTCAATCGGCTTTTTGGTTCAGAGGGGTGAGCGTGGTTTGCCGGCGGCGCACGCCGATTTCAGCCTTCGGCGTAGTCCCCGATCTGGGCATCAGGCATGGCGCGCAACAAATCAGCCGGCGTGAGGGCGATGCCGGCGTCGGGCCGGCCGGCGCTGATGATCGCCTGGGGCAAGGCCAGAACGCTGCGGTCTACATAGGCGGCGATGTCGTCTCGGCGCAAGCCGACGACGGATACGGCGCCGACCTGATAGCCGGTGACGCGCAGGACGTCGCGCTCGCCGGCCAGCGCCGCGTAGCGATCTCCCAGCGCAGCCTGCGCCTTCTTCATGCTCATGCGCCGGTCGCCGGCCAGGACAAACAGGGCGAAGCGGCCATCGGAGCGTTGCACGATCATGGCCTTGACGACCTGGGCGATGGGCACGCCCAGGTCTTGCGCCACGCCCTCGCATGTGAACTGCTTGCGCGTGTGCTCATGGACGGTGTAGGGGACGCCGGCAGCATCCAGAACCCGCAAGGGAGCCGTCTTCGGGCCGCTGTTTTTCTTGCTCATGGCGTCAGGCCGGGAGCTGCCGGCTCTTCAGCGCTTCTTCGGCCTGACGTTGGAAGTCAAGGACATGCTCGCGCATCAGCGCGGCCGCGCCGGCGCCGTCGCGCACTTTGATGGCCTCCACCAATGCGGCATGCCGATCCAGGGCGACGATGAGCCAGTCTACTTGGGGCAAGGCCAGGTACCAGAGGCGTTCTGACAGGCCGAAGAAATGCTCCAGCGCGCCGCGCATATAGTGATTGTGAGCGGCGTCAATCAACGCGCTGTGGTAACGGTGATCCAGGTCCAGGAGGCGGCCTACATCGCGCGATTTCTTGATCTGCGTGTATTCGCGCGCCAGCGCATCCAGGACGGCGATGTCGTCGGGGGTGGCGCGTTCGGCGGCCATCTGCGCGCAGAGGGTCTCCAGAGGCAGGCGCATCTCGAAGAGCTGGCGCAAGTCGTCGGGATGGACGTCGGCGACGCGTATGCCATGGCGCGCGGTAATGGAAATCAGGTTATCGTGAGCCAGGAGTTTCACGGCTTCACGGATCGCCGTAGAAGCCATGTGTAGCTCGCCGGCCAGAGCATCTTCATCCACGGCCGCGCCGGGCTGCAATGCCAGAGTGACGATCTTGTCGCGTATCTTGTCGTAAGCGTCCTGCGTGTCCACTCGCACGAGATCCGTTTTCATTGTCAACCTTCCTTACGTCGCTCGCATACTATTCTGTTCAACGCCCGGCGCGTCGGCTCAGGCCAGTCGAGGATTGCCCATGGCGCGGGCGCGGATACGGTAGGAATCGAGACCATCTTCCAGCTCGGTGATTTGCACTTGCGGATTGTGCGCGCCAGAGCGCAGTGCGCCCTCCCAGGAGAGGTTCCGCACTTTGTCGCGAGCGAAACGCAAGGCATCGGCGATGGCTTCACGCGTTTCGCGGCCTTCGGATGTTTGCACCACGTATCCGACGATGTCCAGCCCATCGGTGGAGAAGCGCGGGTATACCAGCGCTTCTTCGCTGACCATAATGCTGCCGGCCACCGCGCCTACTGCATTCGCGACGTGGTGGAAGCGTGGCAATACCAGGTCGGTGTGCAGGATTTCGGCCACGCGGCGCAGGAAGACGTCGGCCGGCGCGCCGATGCCGATGATGGGCGTCTTCAGGCGAATGGTCGTTTCCAGTTGGGGGTGCGCCGGCGTCACGCTGTTCTCGAAGAACCAGCGGCCCATGTCTCGGTCAACGGGCAGGGTCAGCCTGGCGAGACGCTTGCCGGTCAGGAAGCTGAGTGTGACATCGGCGATAATCTGGGCGGCCTGTTCGAAGATGTTGGGGATGAAGGTCGCCGTCTCCACGCCCAGGACGCGACAGAAGAGGGTCATCGCGATATGTGACATTTCGGCGTCCCAGGCGGCGTAGTCGCCGCGGATGTGCAGCAGGTCGGTCGGGGTGAGGCCGGCGCGGCTGATGATCTCCTGGCGCAGCAATTCTTCGGCGCCGAGCTGCACGGGATGCACCAACTTGAGGCGGGCCAGGATGTCGGAGACGGACATCGGCCCCTGACGCAGCATTTTTACCAGCTCGGCCTGTTTTGTGCCGGCCGCGAGGAAATCTTCGCGCGGCTGGCGCATCAGGCTCCAGTATTCCAGTTGCTCGGCGCCGACCTGTCCCCAGGTCTTTTGCAGCAATGGCGCGACCCGTTTTTTGACGTCGGGATGCTGTTGGGCCAGGTAGGCCAGGGGCGTCACGCGCGCCGGCCCGATCACGAGCTTGCGCTCGCGGTCGAGATGGATGTGGCTGTCACCGCCCAGGGCAATGGAGAGGATGTTGGCTGCCTTTACGGCGGTCTTGTAGTCGCCGACGGTGGCGCCTTCTTCGGAGATGGCTACCTGGCCGCCCTCGATGAGGGCAATGTCTGTGGTGGTGCCGCCCACATCAATGACCAGAGCGTTATCGAGCTGCGAGATGAACCGGCCGCCGATGGCGCTGGCCGCCGGCCCGGAGTGGATGGTTTCTACCGGCGTGCGCGCCGCGAACTCCTCGCTCATCAGCGTCCCGTCGCCGCGCACTACCATAAGCGGGGCGTTGATGTGACGCGCCTCGCAGGCGCGCCGCACCGCGATGACGAAG
Source organism: uncultured bacterium (assembly GCA_903872005.1). Next base: position 5,038 of record CAIQJD010000432.1, read on the forward strand.
TCGCGCAGCAGGCCGAGCAGGGCGGCATTGAGCGCGGCGGTCGTCGCGCGCTCGATGGAACCCAGGCGGGTGGAGAGCTGGTGTCCCAGCACCACCGGCAGATTGCAGATGCGCGAGATCGCCTCGAAGGCGCGTAGTTCATGCTCGGGGTTGAGCGGGCTGAAATAGCTGGAGATGGCCAGGGCGTCTACGGAACCCTTGACGAAATTGACATAATCAAGGATGCCATCCAGGTCGAGGGATTGTTTCTCCTGACCGAAGAGATCGTGGCCGCCGGCGAAGTAGCGGAATTGGGTCGTCCCGAAGCGCTGCTCCAGCCGGAAAGAGGCCGCCAGTTCCGGGTCATAGCCGATGAGGATGAGTGCGACGTTGGCGCCTTTGCCCTCGGCGATAGCGTTCGTTGCCAGGGTGGTGGAGATCGAGACCATGCGGATTTCCGCAGGGTCGTCTATTTCAATCGCTTCGATGACGTTGCCGATGCCGATGGCGTAGTCGCGTCGGGTGGTCAGGCTTTTCGCTGAAGCGATGACTTCGCGTGTGTTGTAGTTTAGCAGCATCCCGTCGGTGTAGGTGCCGCCGGTGTCAATGCCCATCACCAGCGCGCGGGATGCGCGTTTCTGTTCGTCCAAGGCACACCTCGTGGTCAAACGGACTGATGGCGCCGGCTAGACTGCCGAGCCGAGCGCGCATGGGCCCATGGCGCACTTGCCGCAGACATCGGCTGGGCCGGGGAAGTCCGCATGATCTATGCGGCTCCAGGCGTCCAGCAGATAGTTGTTGCAGCGATGCTTGTCCAGGTTCAGCTCGGTTGGGCCGGCCAGGCGCAGGGCAGCGGACGGGCAGTCGTCCACGCAGACGGTGCAACTGCCGTCGTGAAAGTAGAGGCAGCGCTGGGGCTGCTGGCGTGAGGTCGGCGGGATTTCGGCGTCCAGCACCAGGCTGCCGCAGCGGCCGGCACAGCCCAGGTCGGTGATCAGCATGCGGTGCAGGCCGAAGCTGCCCAGGCCGGCGATGGCCGCGGCGCTCTTGTGGGACCAACCGCAGATCAGGGTCGCCGGGTCGTAGTTGTGGGTCGAGGGCTGGCTGGCAGCCTTGATGCCGCGCTCGGCCAGGGCCTCGGTCAGGCCGGCTGCGATGCGGTTAATCAAGATATTGGTCTCGGCGTAGGCCATGCGCCATTCCCAGGCGACGCCGGAGGCATCGCGGTTGGCGTAGACGACGCTTTCGGCGAAGGGGATGAAGAAGGCCATTACCGTGCGCGCCTCTGGCAGAAGGTCGGCCGGCAGGGCATGCGTCGGCTCGGCGATCTGGCGCAGGCGTGCCCAGGCCGGATCGTCGGCGGCGGCGAAGCCGACCAACGGCCGGCGGTATGGGGTGACGGATTGACTCTCGCGTACCTGGGTCTGAATGTACTCTTCGATGAATGTACGGAGCTGAGTCATTGGAAGCTCTCCAATTTCGCCTATGAGTTGAAGCAGGGCCAATGGTGTTCATCGGCCCTGCTCCGCAAGGTAACACGGATGGTGTCGTGCGAGGGGAAGGCTTTCGGGCGATGCCCAAGAGCCTTCCCTGCCGAAACTACACGATACGCACGTCCAGCTCTTCGCTCTTGTGGCGCTCGTCGGCCAGTTCGCAGATGCGGTGCAGCTCGTTGAACATCTTCTCGTCCATGAGCGGCTCGCGTTCGGCTTCGAGGACTTCGACGACACGATGGTGCACGCGCTCGGAGTAGCGCTTCGAGCCGGCCTTGGTCCAGCGGTCCCAGTCCAGGCGATCCGCCAGCTTGGGCTTCCAGAACTCGGTCTTGAAGTGCGACAGGGTGTGATCGGTGCCGAGGTAGTGGCCGCCCGGCCCGACCTGGTCAATGGTGTTCAGCGGCACGGTGTCGTTGGTCACCGGCACGCCCTGCATGAAGCGCTTGGCCATGGAGATGATCTCATCCGAGGCGA
>CAIQJD010000433.1 GCA_903872005.1 uncultured bacterium
TGTAACCCTCACAGGCACAACGGCCACCGCCACAAATGCAGGAACTCAAATGCTTTTCGGTAACTTCTGTCTATATCGCCCGGAAACGCCCCTTTGCGACCTTCAGGACGCCAAGTGGCGGAGACGATGACGTCCCGGCTCCACCACGACGAATGCATGCATCAAATCGCTTTCGACGGTGGCCATCAGCACACGTGTCAGTTCTTCATGAACCGCTGGCACCGTAGCTGGCGTAATCCGCAAGTAGATCACGGCGCCGGCTTGCTGGCTGTGGAACACCAAGCTTCCGTAGTCCCGGTCGCGAGTAACCATGATCCGTCCCGTGCGTTTGGCTTCCCTCATCAACTCCGTATCGCTGGCTTGCGACAAGTCAGCTTCGTAGGCGGTGACAACATCATGCCCCAACTGCCGCAGGAACCTCGCAGTGATCGCGTACACATCCTGATCGAGCAGAAACTTCACGAGGCAACCGTCAGATGCAGGTCTTCCACGGCCACGATGTCCATCGCGTACTGGATGCAGGCTTGGATATCAGCGGCGGTCAGTTCGGGATAGTAGTCTTGGATGATGTTCTCGAAGTGCTTCCCTTCGCGCACCAGCTCCAGAACATTCTGCACGGTAATTCGGGTGCCATTGATGCAGGGCTTGCCGAAATGGATCCGAGGGTCAACTGCAATGCGTTCGTTCATTGTGCCTCATTTTGATGACGCGACACACTACCGCAGGAAAGCTGCTTCTGCAAAGCCTGTATTGGATGCCATTGTCAGATGCCCACAACAGACCAAACAGCGCACGGCACTCAGTTCTAACATGCCCTCTTGTACTTGGTCTCACTCACTTCCCAGAGACGGGTCTCGGCACGAACGGCTGCACCTGAGTATATGGAATGGCAACCTCGTCCTCGAAGGCGCAAGTGACGCCTGATGCATACCATCGCTTTCGTGGAGCGTCCCGCGTCTCTCTCGCATCTGGCCAAACGATACCAACAATCCGCAATCAGTCCGCGCGCCCAGCTTCTCCCCTCACTACAGTCCCCAGCAGAGATGCGATTGACCCCATGGCGAATGAGACGACGGAACACTTCCTTGGCCTTCCTTGTGTCACCAGACATCTGCAACGCGCAGGCAAGATCCCACAGAACAAGCGGGCAGTGAGGCGCCAGCGTATACGCCTGTAAACAGTATCCAAGCGCCCGTCTGTAGGCTCGCTGCTCGTAGTACGTGGTCGAAAGGCGTGTTAGTAGCCAGTGATCCTTCGGACGTGAGCGCATCGCGATTTGAATGTGGTGGCGCGCAATACTCCAGCGTTCCTGCCTGATCGCCCTCTCAATGGCCGCAGGTGAACCGCGACACAACTTCCCTCTGCTGGCCTTCGTCTTCTGTAGCATCACTTTCATTGCTCCGCCTCGGTCGTTGCGCATGCATCATCTACGGTTCTATGGTTTGCCCTCGACGATCTCGCCGCGGCTGGTCCCGGTTCTCACCTCTGCGCTCATCAGCTTTCTCGCCTCCTTGGTCGGCCCTCTTTCGACTTTGCCCCTTCTGGTGCTTCTCTTGCGTCGATGGTCGCGCCCCTTTCGTGTGTTCTGCGCTCATCATCACGATACCGGTACCCTCAACCAATGTGGCGGCGGCAGCGGTCATCTGGCCGGGGATAACAACAGCCGGAGCAAGCGTGATCTCCAAAGCCAAAGCGGCATCTGCTGGTGCCGCTGCAATTGCTGGAACAGGGATCGTCACATCTCCGGCGCCCCCCATCTCAGCGCCGACAGTCAGGAGTAGCGATGCAGCGAGCGCATCCTGAACTCCCTTCTCATCTCCCCTAAACAAACTCTCCTCGACCCTGTTCAATCCCAATGTACCCGCCGTCAGAAATGCATCCTTCACCATATCGGATCGCATCTGCTTCGGATCTCCGAAGGATTCCGGACTGTCGTAGATCTTCTTGAAGAGCTGGCTACTGCCTTGATATGCCTCACCATACCCGGCAGCCGCAGTCAAACCATAGCCCAAGCAATCCGAAAGCGTTAGAGTTCCATCAACAACGTTCCTTGCAGTTCGTTTTCCCAAATCGGAGGCACTTTGGCGAATGTTCGATCCCCAGTCGGCCACAAACTTAAATGTCTCATCAATCGGTCCCAACCCCAGCGGATCGATGTGATTTATGGGGTTGTTGTGGACA
>CAIQJD010000434.1 GCA_903872005.1 uncultured bacterium
CCCAGTCGGTAGGTCTGATCGTGCGAGTCCTGCTGTACGTAATCCTTTGCAGCTAAGCTTGCCAACAGTCTGTGGGTCGTGCTGGTGGGGATATCCACGGCCAGCGCGATGTCCATAAGGCGCTGAGCGGTTTTCCGAGCACCGAGGAGATCAAGGATTGCCAACGCGTTCACGACGGCCTGGTTCGTCTCGTTCATGCGCTGTTCCTATTCTGGAATTGGAATTCTATTCCCTCATTGCCGGTTATCAGTATAGCAGACTTCGAGAGTCGTGTCAAGGGTTCAATTTGGCGAAAGTATGCGGTTTCTGCGTTGCGCCAACCTGGTGTATACTATGTCCCTGTTCCCGGATATGACCCATCTCATCCGAAGGAATTGGCCGAGTGCATCTGCTCTTCGTGATCCGCGAAATTGATAATGAGCCGCAGGGTATTCTGCAAATAGCGAGCGTGCTGAAGCGCGCCGGCCACCGCACCAGCCTGGTCGTGGCGACGGAAGAAGATCCGCTGGACGCGGCGCGCCGGCTGCGTCCTGACGTTGTGGGCTATACGGTCTACACGGGGCCGCATCGGTACTATTTGGATCTGAACCGGCGCATCAAGGCGGAGATGCCGGTCTTCTCGATCTTTGGCGGGCCGCATCCGACCTTCTTCCCGGAGCTGATCCAGGAGCCGGGGGTGGACGCGATCTGTATTGGCGAGGGCGAATACGCGACGTTGGATTTGCTGAACGCCCTGGAAGCCGGCGCTCCCATCACAGGGATCGCCAATTGGAGCGTCAAGGTGGATGGCGCGGTGCATCGCAACGGGTTGCGGCCGCTGCTGACGCCGGCCGAGTTGGACGCCTTGCCTCTGCCGGATCGTGACCTGCTGTATCAGGCCCATCCCGCCAGCGCCAAGACGACGATTCGCCCGATCATTACCGGCCGGGGCTGTCCGTATAATTGCTCATTCTGTTTCAACAAGGCTTATGCCGACCTCTATCCTGGGAGCAAACGCGTGCGCCAACGCAGCGTCTCCCGCGTGCTGGAAGAGATCAAGGCGCTGCGGCAGGCGTATCGGTTGGATTTCCTGCTGTTCATGGACGATACGTTCATTGTGGACGTGCGCTGGCTGCGTGAGTTCTGTGAACGCTATCCGACGGAAGTCGGTCTCCCCTGGTGGTGTCAGGTGCGGGCTGATCTTGTGAATCAGGAGAAAGTCGAGCTGCTCCAGCGCGCCGGTTGCGTCAGCGTCAGCTTCGGGCTGGAGACCGGCAACGATCAGTTACGCAACGAAATCCTGGATCGGCACATGTCGCGCGAGGAGATCATCGGGGCGTCGCAGCGGTTGCGCGAAGCCGGCATCGCCTTCTCGACCAACAACATGTTGGGGCTGCCGACCGGCAATCTGGCGACCGACTTCGAGACCCTCGACCTGAACATCCAATGCCGGCCGGCATACGCCAATGTGTTCCTGTATCAGCCCTATCCGAAGACGAGGCTGGGTGAATTGGCCCAGCAGGCCGGCTTCATGGACGGCTCGTTCGACAGCTTGAGCGGTTCGGTGAGCGACGACACGGTCATCCGCTTCGGGAGCGAGGCGGAGAAACGCCAGATTCAGAATCTCCAGAAGCTCTTTGCGGTGACCGTGGAGTTTCCGTGGCTGCGCGGACTGGTGCGACAACTGATCAAACTGCCCCCCAACGGGGCGTTCTGGCTGGTCTACAAGCTATGGAAAGGGTATGCCCTCAATCGCCGGCTCTTTCCCATGCGCATGGGCTTGCGTCAATACCTCCGGGCAGTTTGGCAGTACATGCGAATCCGCAGTCAGTAAGGCGGCGACGACTACGACGATGGTGAACAGCACGTTGGCTCGGCGAGAGACGTGGCGGGACCGGTTCGTCGGCAGCGTCCGACAGAGGGCGGAGCGTTGGGGCGTTGACGCCGGCTTCCTGGGCGTGATCTTGCTGTGCTTGCCGGCGTTGTTCCCTCTGCTGAAGTCGGGCTATTTCGTTTCCCATGATGGCCTGCTGCATCTGTACCGGCTGATGGGCCTGGATCAGGCTATCGTCGCCGGCCATCTCTACCCGCGTTGGTTCCCCGATTTTGCCTTCGGCTATGGGCATCCGATCCTGAACTTCTACGGGCCGTTCGTCTACTATGTGGCCGAATTGCCGCGCATCGTCGGCGTGGGCTGGATCGCGTCCATGAAGTGGGCCTATGCTGCCGGCGCTCTGACGGCCGGCCTGGGCATGTATCTCTTCGTGCGGCGCTTGTTCCGTGGCAAGCAACTGCCGGCGCTGGTCGCTGCCGTGGCCTACTGCTATGCGCCGTATCATCTGGCTGATCTGTACGTGCGCGGGGCGCTCGCAGAGTTGTGGGCGATGGCATGGTTCCCGATCATATTGCGGGCGCTCGCCGGCTTTGCAGATGATGCCGGCAGCCGGCCGGCGCTTGCGCTGGCCTTCGCCGGCGCGGGCCTGCTCGTCACACACAGCCTGTCGGCGCTCATCATTGGCCCCGTGATCATCCTGTACGCACTGCTCTTGATGGTGACGCAGCGGCGCCGGCGCGTATGCCTGGGACTGCTTGGGGCTGCCGTCTTGGCGCTGGCACTCTCGGCGGCGTATTGGCTGCCGGCGTATGCGGAACGGGGCTATGTGGGATTGGCCCAGGGGCAAGCGGCCGGTTATCGGGAGCATCTGGCTCCTCTGGGAAGTTTCCTGCTCACGTCGTTCGCGTACCGCTATTTCCCCAATCAGACGACGGCAGCGACTTATCCAGTGGGAATAGTGTCGGTGTTGCTGGCGTTGCCAGGGCTGTTCGCCTTTTGGCCCCGTCTTGGCGCGCCACGCGCTGCGCGAATGGCCGGCGCGGCGCTGCTGGCCGCGGTCGCGCTCGGCATCGGCATGATGTTGACGCTGTCTGCGCCGGCGTGGCGCGTCTTCGAGCCGGCGCTGAGCTTTTTGCAATACCCCTGGCGTTTTCAGGCGCTGGCCAGTCTGGGGTTGGCGTTCTTTGCCGGCGCCGGCGTCTGGGCGGTTGATGCCATCGGCCAGCGCGCGATTCGGTGGAACGGGGCGCGACTGATGGGGGCCGGCAGCAGTGTCGTGCTCATTGGACTGCTTATGGCATCGGCTCTCGTAGCGTTGCCGTTCCAGCCGCTCGACATGGGCGATCAGGACGTCACGCTGGAACGGATGTGGGCGGAGGAGCGTGACGCCGGCCAGATCGGCACGACCTGGACCGGGGAGTATGTGCCGGTCTGGGTGAAGGAACAACGTTGGGCGATTGGCCGCTCCTGGATGGATGCTGGCGGGCCGATCGTGAGTGAGGCGAATGCCGGCCGTGCGCCGGATCGTCTGCGCTTCCTGGGAATTGATGAGTGCGGTGGGTATCTGTTGTGTGCTTCGTACCGCAGCGCGCAGCCGGCGACGTTGCTCCTGCATCAGTTCTACTATCCCGGGCTGACAGCCACCGCGTTGGGGAAGCATATCGCAGCGCGGCCCTACGGGGTGTTGGGACTGACCGCGTTCGATTTGCCGGCCGGCGAATACATCTTGTATGTATGGCGACAGGCATCGTCGGCGCAACGCGTCGGAACGATCATCTCGATATTGGGACTGACCGCGAGCGTCTTACTGACTTGGTTCTTCGGCCGACGACGCCGGCTGGCTTGGGCGCTGGCGGCCGGCATCATCGTTGGGGGACTGTTGCTGGGGCGTTCCTGGGATGATCGCAGCCCGCATTGGACGGAGCCAGTGGACGCACGCGCCGAATTGGAAGGACGCGCTGCACTTCTAGGATTCGCGACAGATGCGTCGGCAGCGCGGGCAGGGGAGGCCGTGCATGTTGCGCTCTACTGGTTGGCGCGACGCGGCTTCGATGCGGATCTGGTGACGTTCGTGCATCTGACTTCGCCGGATGGGGCGCGTTTGCTGGCGCAATCGGACCAGCAGCCGGATGGAGGCTATACGCCGACGACGCGCTGGATGGCCGGCGAGATCGTGCCCGACCGACACCGTCTGGCAGTGCCGGCCGATCTGCCGCCGGGGCGCTACCCTCTGTTTGCC
>CAIQJD010000435.1 GCA_903872005.1 uncultured bacterium
AGGCGCTGGCCGAGGCCGGCTACGGCGGGGATGCGCGGCTGGAAGAGGCGGTGCAGCTTGTGCTATCGAAGCGAGACGCCCAGGGGCGCTGGACGTTGGAACATGGGTATCGGAGCCGGATGTGGGTCCATATCGAGAAGATGGGCCGGCCGAGCAAGTGGGTCACGCTGCGGGCGTTGCGGATGTTGAGCCGGCTGCCGGCGTAAGGGGGGAGCATGAAGAAAGAGGAAGTGCTGGGGCGGCTGGCGGAGTCGCGGGCCATGCTGTTGGCGACGATTGCGGCGTTGAGCGAGGAGCAGCTATGGCACGCGCCGGCCGTCGGCGTGTGGCCGGCGCGCGACGCGCTGGCGCACATTGCCGGGTGGGCGGCCTGGGATACGCGCAATCTGCGGGCGGCGCTGGCCGGCGCGCCGATTGAGGCGGACGCGATCATGGATTTCGACCGTTTCAACCGGCAGTCGTTGGAGGAGCGCGCCGGCTGGTCGGTGGAGCAGATCCTGGCGGAAATGGCGCAGCAGCGCGCCGCTCTGTTGGAGTTGTTGGAGGGCCTCAGCGACGAGGACCTGACGCTGCCGGGCGTGTTCGTGGGGCCATACTGGAAGACGTTGGCGGGCTGGCTGTCTATTGAGCCGGAGCATGAGGAGGAACACGCGGCGGAGATCAGCGGCCGGCGGTGGGAAGCGGTGGGCCGGGGACTTGAAGAGTCCACCGATTGACGCACCGCAGAGACGCAGAGAGCGCGGAGGAATTCGGGCTGAGGCGGGTGAAACCTGACCTTTCCCGAAACTCAGCGACCTCTGGGCCTCTGTGGTGGGGAAACTGGGTGACTTTGAAATTACCCTGTCCGTGGGGCGTTCTTGATTGCCGTGCCGGCTGTTGTGTGGTACACTGCGGCGACGCGGGCCGACGTGGCATTGCCGCGCCCAACCCCACTGACGACGAGGCGAAGCATGGAACGATTGTGGTCTTCCTGGCGCATGCCCTATTTGGTCAAGAGCGAGTCTTCCCCGGACTGTGTCTTCTGCAGCAAGCTGGCCGCCGGCCCGGAACATGATCGGGAGAATCTGATCGTCTATCGCGGCCGCAGCGCCGCGATCTTCATCAATCTGTACCCCTACAACAACGGGCACCTCATGGTGATCCCGCATGCCCATGCGCCGACGACGGAGGATCTGCCGCCGGAGACGCTGGCCGAGATGATGGAGCTGTTGAATCTGGGCATCGCCATGCTGCGGAAGGTGGCGCGCCCGCATGGGTTCAACGTGGGCATCAATATGGGCAAGTCGGCCGGCGCCGGCATCCATGAGCATGTGCACATGCACATCGTGCCGCGCTGGGAGGGCGATACTAATTTCTTGCAGGTGTGCGCGGAGACGCGCGTGATCCCGGAGCTGTTGCCAGAGACGTGTGACAAGATGGTTGCTGCGTTGAAAGGTCTACTCCAGGAGCGAGAAGATGGCCGAAAGGAAGCGCCCGATTCTCATTGATGGTCATTCCGGGTCGGGGTTGACGCCGGCCTATGTGCCTGAGCTACGCAAGGGCGGGATTGACGCGTACTGTGTGGCGATCGGCTGGATGAAGAACGCCCGCCATACGCTGGATGATGTGGCGTATCTGTACCGCGTGCTGGAAGAGACGGCCGGCGATACGGCGCTGGTGACCAGCGCGGTCGAGCTGGAGGCGGCGGTAGCGGCCGGCAAGATCGCGGTCATCATGGAGTTCGAGAACACGCTGCCGCTGGACGGCGACCTGCATCTGGTGGACATCTTCTATCGCCTGGGGCTGCGCGTGATGCAGTTGACCTATTTCGAGCGCAATCTGGTGGGCGATGGTTGCACAGAGCGTACCGATGCCGGCTTGAGCGATTTCGGCGTGCAGGTCGTCGAGCGGATGAACAAGCTGGGCATCCTGGTCAGCCTGTCGCACACGGGCAAACGCACGGCGCTGGAGGCCATTGAGGTCTCGTCAGCGCCGTGCGTTTTTTCGCATTCCAATCCGCGCGCGTTCTGTGACCATCCCCGCAACGTTGATGATGAGGAAATCCTGGCGGTAGCCCGCAAGGGCGGACTGGTCGGCATTTGCGCTATCGGCAACTATCTGCGCGCCGGCTCGACGCCAGAGAATCCCTCGACGGTCGAGGACTTCCTGGATTGCGTGGACTATGTGGCGCAGTTGGCCGGCATGGATCATGTGGCGCTGGGGCTGGACCTGGTGGATTACGAAGAGGCGTTCACCAGCACGGGGGTGATGTCGGCGCGCCAGTTCCCGCCGGAGCGTTACCGGCGCATCTTCAAGCCGGAGTTCATCCCGCCGATC
>CAIQJD010000436.1 GCA_903872005.1 uncultured bacterium
CCGATCTGCCCAGCACCACACCTACGGCTTCCGTCATCTCGGTAGAAACGGCCACGCCATCACCGACCGCGTCGCCCACCGCCAGCCCTATCAACACAGCAACCCCGACGCAGACGCAGACGTCCTTGCCGGCGCCCACGCGCACAGCAACCGTCACGCCAACAGCGACAGTCCTGGATACGCCGGACGCCACACCAACACCGTCCGCGACCGTCACGGAAACCCCCACCCCCTCCGTCACTCCCACTCCAACGGCCACCCCGTGGTGGGATCGCCGCTGGTTCCTGGCGGTCATCATGCAATTCCGGTAAACGGCCGGCCGCGTTTCACGCCCAACAACAAAGAGAGGCTCGCTTTTGGCGAGCCTCTCTTGCTGATCACACCGGATGACAATTGGTAGCGCATGGGGGATTCGAACCCCCGATCTTCGCCTTGAGAGGGCGATGTCCTGGGCCGCTAGACGAATGCGCCATACCGAAAGCGGCGTCATTGTAACCGCGCCAGCCGCTTTTGTCAAATCCGCTGGCCTATTCAATCAACGCCGCGAAAATTGACAAAGGGGGTCTTCCATGCTAAACTTTCCCCCGTATCATTATTGCGGAAGTCGAGATGATTTGCATGCTAGTCCTAAGCATCGCTGACGGCATCAAGATGGACGGGAAGAAGCAGGCTCTTGGGCCTGCCTGATTCGCGTCTGTTCAAGACAGAAACGGACAGGGCCAGCCCAGGGACCACTCTGAGGAATGGCCCTGTTTCTTTATCAAGATAGCGCCAGGCGCTTAGCCTGGCAAGCGGCGGCAGCGAAGCACGCCCTGACGGACACCTATCGAGTCAGGGCGTTTCATTTGCCGAAAAGGACACGCAATCGTCTTTCCAAACTCTTGTCTCCGAAGGAGGATTGGCACCGATGACCATTGGTCAGTATAGCATCATTGAATCTACCCTGCGTGAAGGCGAGCAATTCGTCGGCGCGAACTTTACCACCGGCCAGAAAATTGACATCGCCCAGGCGCTGGATGAGTTCGGAGTAGAGTACATCGAGTTGACCTCGCCGGCCGCCTCTCCCTCCTCCCTGCGCGACGCCCGCACCATCGCCGGCCTGGGTCTGCGCTGCAAAGTCCTCACCCACGTGCGCTGCGCCATGGACGACGCCCGTCTCGCCATTGATTCCGGCGTAGATGGCATTGACATCGTCATCGGCACCTCGTCCCTCCTGCGTAAGTTCAGCCACGGCAAGAGCGTCGTGCAGATCATTGATTCCGCCCAAGAAGTCATCTCCTATATCAAGTCCCAGGGACGCGAAGTGCGCTTCAGCAGTGAGGACTCCTTCCGCAGCGACATCAACGACCTGGTGCAAATATACAGCGCCGTGGACGCCGTCGGGGTCACACGTGTCGGCATCGCCGATACTGTCGGCATCGCCACACCGCTCCAGGTATACGACCTGGTGCGCCGCCTGCGCGGCGTCATCAAGCCCGAAACCCAGATCGAATTTCACGGACACAACGATTCCGGCTGCGCCATCGCCAACGGCTTCTGCGCCCTGGAAGCCGGCGGAACCCACGTGGACACCAGCGTCCTCGGCATCGGCGAGCGCAACGGCATCACCTCCCTCGGCGGCCTCATCGCGCGCCTCTACACCGTAGACCGCTCCCTCGTCTCGAAATACCGGCTCAAAATGCTGCGCGACCTGGAAAACATGGTCGCTGACCTCGTCAGCATCGGCGTGCCCTTCAACAACTACGTGACCGGCGCGACCGCCTGCACCCACAAGGCCGG
>CAIQJD010000437.1 GCA_903872005.1 uncultured bacterium
AGCATTCCTGTACTCCATTGACCGTGACGCCTACGTCGCCAGCATCCTCAAGGGCTACGGCGCAGTGCGTAACAGCTTCAACGACGGCACGGCCTACGCCTGCCCGACCATGGTCAATTACAAGTACGATCCCGTCAAGGCCGACGCGCTGTGGACAGAAGTCGGGTATCCGAAAGAGAAGCGCGGCGACCTGGTCATTGACCTGATGGCATGGCAGGGCATCAAGCCTCGGTTGGACTACATGCCCATCGCCCAGGAATACCTGCGCAAGCTCGGCTTCAAGGCCAACGTGGACATCATTGACAACGCCTTGATCACCGATTACACCCAGGGCGCCGGCCCGCGCGGCAAGGACTTCGACTTCCACGTGCTGCTCATCGGCCCCGGTGTGGATCCGGCCGGCATGACCGCGTTCATGCTGCCCGACAGCACCTCTAACTGGGCCTACCGTACCTGGCCGGTGCGCCCGGATGCGACGACCGGCAAGAAGGCCGGCGTGAAGCCCTACGAGAACAAGCGCATTACCGAACTGCTCGGTCTGCAGGCAAAGGAGACCGATCCTGCGAAGCGCAAGGCTTACTTCCAGGAAATTGACTGCCTGTACAATAACGATCTGCCGACCCTCACCACCGCGGCGGCCTCGTTCGTGATTGGCACCAGCAAGCGCATGCAGGGCCTGGACTGGACCAATAATGCCGCCCTGGGCAAGTACACTGAAATGTACAAACCCGGCGACTGGTGGATCTGGGACACGACCAAGAAGTAGTGATGTAGCATACGTGGGCGTTTGACCCACCCTGAACCCTAGACCTCACAGGTCGCTGAGACCTGTGAGGTCTAGCGCGAGATGGCGCCGGGAGGCCCCATGTGATCATTGACTTTCACGTGCATCTTTTCCCTCCAGAGGTGGTTGACCACCGCGAGGAATTTCGCGACAAGGATCCCTGGTTTGATCTGCTCTATGCCAATCCCAAGGCGATGATGGCGACGGCCGAGGACCTGATCCAGGCGATGGATGACGCCGGCGTGGACAAGTCGGTCGTTTTCGGCTTCAGTTGGTGCGATGCCAGCATCTGCATCATGGGCAATGACTATGTCCTGGATGCGCTGCGGCGCTATCCCGACCGGCTGATTGGCTATGCCAACATCAACCCGGCGCATGGGCCGGCGGCCGTACGCGAGATCCGCCGCTGCGTGGAGGCCGGCATGCGCGGCATCGGCGAGCTGATGCCCAACGGACAGGGCTATTCTCTGGATGACACCGAGCTGTTAGCGCCCATTGTCGCGGCGGCGCGCGCCGCCAATCTCCCGATTGTCACGCACACCAGCGAGCCGGTCGGCCACGAGTACACGGGCAAGGGCACGGTCTCGCTGAAGAGCATCTATCGCTTTGTGCAATCTTTCCCCGAAGCCACCCTGGTCTGCTCGCATTGGGGTGGCGGGCTGCCGTTCTACGAGCTGATGCCGGAGATGAAACGCGCGCTGCGCCACGTCTATTACGATACGGCGGCTTCGATGCTGCTCTACGACGCGCAGATTTTCGCGCTCCTATACCCGCTGGTGGGCGACAAAATCCTGTTTGGCACCGACTACGCGTTGCTGCACCCACGCAAGTTCCTGGACTACATCGCCCAGAGCGGACTGGACGAGGCGGCGCGACGCGCCGTGCAGGGGGCGAACGCTGCGCGTCTCCTGGGGCTGACGTGAGAGGACGGATGCCACTACCTGTCGTGCCGGCGCACCGATAGCCGGCGGTATATAGTGGCATCCGGCAGGGCAGAAGTTGACCGGCGCCGGCTTTTATGGTAAACTTAATGTTAAGATGTTACCATCATGGCTCGGTATGCCGGAGAATAGGACTATGCGGCTCAGGATCGGTCTCATCGTGGCGGCGCTGGGCGTGGCGCTGCTTTGGCCGGCCGTGGCGGCAGCGACCACGCGCACGCAGACGCAGTGGAACGACTATGTGAGCAGCGCGGACGGTTGGGCCGTTCGCTATCCGATCCACTGGCACGTAAATCAGGGCGATCTCGGCCCGCTGCCGGCGCCCACAACGACGAAGTTCAGCACCTATACCGCCAACGCCGGCGCGAAGATCGCACTGACGGCCGACGACGCCGAAGTCTGGATCATGGTCACCGACGCCGCTTCGACCGGCAACGTCGGCGCGGACTTCGCCAGAGCCGGCTATGCCGAGCGCAAAATGACGATCGCCGGCCTGCCGGCGACGCGCTACACGGCCGCGCAGCCGGCCTTCGGCGTGTACGACGCGGTGATCTTGCCGGCGCAGGGTCATGTCTATCGCATCTATCTCAGCGCGTCCACCCACGCGTTTGACGATGTTTTCCAGACCATGCTCGACGCCTTCAGCATCAGCGTCAGCTATCATAGTGGGGCCGACTTCGCGGCGCGCTATCCCGTCAGTTGGACGTTGCGCGAGGAGGATGGCGAGGTAAGCTTCGCGCCGGCCGATGCCGACGGACAGGCGCGTGTCAGTGTGCAATATGCTGAGAGTGCGCGAAGTGTCGAAGATTATCTGACCGGCCGGCTGGAACAGATGGCGAGCGCCGGCGCCATCGAGAAACTCGACAAGCAGACAGCGGCCATGACCCTCGGCGGCGCGCCGGCCCTCGGAATCAGCTATCGTTATACGCGCAAGTCGGATGGGCTGGAGATACGGGGCGTGGACGCCGGCGTCAAGGTCAGCAACCTCATGTATGTCGTCGGCTACCGCGCGCCGGCGGCGCAATACGAACGCTGGCTGCCGGCCTTCGAGCAGTTCGTCAAAGATTTCCGTCTATATGCCCGGGTCACACTGGCAGATGTGCTGGCGCAGCCGCAGTCGTATGCCGACGCGGCCGTGACGCTGGCCGGCGATTTCCTCGGTTGGCGCAAGCCGGCGACAACCGAGGCGGCGGCCGCCGCGCCGCCTGTCACGCGATCCGATTGGCTGTTGCAGGACAAGAATCAGGTTATCTATGCGCAGGCCAATGTCAGCTTGAGCGCCGATAGCCTGGCGCTGGATCCCAGCGTGGCCGGCGATCCGCCCAGGCGGGTGCGTGTGGTCGCGCTGGTGCGTCAGACCGAGAAGGGACAGCCCTATCTGGAGCCATGGAGCATCTATCCGCAATTGGCCGGCGCATGGGTGCGCCGCGACGTCGGCGGCTCTGCGCTGGCTCTGGAGTTGAGCCAGGCCGGCGCGATGCTGTACGGACAGGCGCGCCTCGGCGCAGCGGGGGTCGCGCCGCGCCCCATCGCCGGCGCCGTGGTGAAGGGCGACGCTCTGCGTGTGAGAGCGACCGATGGCGGGCCGTCCCTGGAGATTGAGGGGACGCTGGCCGCGGATGGGCGTTCACTCCATGTGACATTGAGCCAGGGTTCGGCAGCGGCTGAGCAGCTATCCCTGAGCCTGGGCGAGCCGGCGCTGCCCATGACTGGCGCGGCGCTGTCCGATGCGCCCGTGGAGCCGTTGATTATGATCGGGATGCTATTATTGCTGGCCGGCGCTTTGGGTTTCCTGTTGACGCTGGCTGGTTAGAAAGGGTAGGGCGGATGTTGGAACGACTCATCGCCGTGGCCAAGGGCGACGCGCCGGCCGATTGGGTGCTCAAGAACGCGCGGCTGGTCAATGTCCTGACGGGAGAGATCCAGCGCACGCACATTGCTATGGTTGGCGGCCGCATCGTGGGGTGGGGCGACTATGCCGGCCGCGAAGAGATGGATTTGCAGGGGCGCTGGGTCTGCCCGGGATTCCTGGACGCGCATGTGCACCTGGAGAGCAGTATGGTCACGCCGGCGCAGTTCGCGCGTGGCGTCCTCCCACGCGGGACGACTTGCGTCATCACCGACCCGCACGAAATCGCCAATGTCCTCGGCCTGGAAGGCATCCGCTACATGCTGCGCGCCAGCGCGGCGATTCCCCTCGATACTTTCTTCATGCTCCCTTCGTGCGTGCCGGCCACGCACATGGAGACGGCCGGCGCGCGCCTGACCGCCGCGGACCTGCGCCAGTTGTTGGATGAGCCGCGTGTGCTGGGATTGGCCGAGATGATGAATTATCCCGGCGTGGTGCATGCCGCGCCGGCGGTATTGGACATGATCCGTATGATCGGAGATCGCCCCATTGACGGCCATGCGCCCGGGCTGACGGGCAAAGCCCTGAACGCGTACGTTGTTGCCGGCATCCGCTCGGATCACGAGAGTATTTCTCTGGCGGAGGCGTTGGAGAAGCTGTGCGCCGGCATGCACATCCATATCCGTGAGGGCACGGCGACGCGCAATCTGTTGAGCCTGCTGCCCATGGTGACGCCGGCCAATGCCTCGGGCTGCTCTTTCTGCACCGATGACCGCAACCCGGCCACGTTGCTGGACAAGGGGCATCTGGATGATCTCGTGCGCCGCGCGATATCCACCGGCCTGGATCCGGTCCTGGCGATTCAGATGGCGACTATCCACACGGCGCGGCACTATCGGCTATGGGATCGGGGGGCCATCGCGCCGGGCTATCGCGCGGACCTGGTGATCCTGGATGACCTGCGAACAGTGGCGATTTCCCAGGTGTTCAAGGATGGCCGATTGGCGGCGCGCGCCGGCGCGCTGGTCGAGCCGGAAGCGCTGCCGCCGGCCCCGCCTCTGGCTTCCACCATCCATGTCCGCTGGGAGGGGTGGTCGCTAGCGGTTCCGGCGCCGGCCGACGCGCGCCGACTGCGCGTCATTGGCATTATCCCCGACCAAATCGTCACGACGCGCCTGAGCATGGAGCCGACGTTGGATGCCGGCTGCGCCGTGGCGGACGCGCGCCGTGACTTGCAGAAGATCGCTGTGATTGAGCGGCATGCAGCTACTGGCAACGTAGGCATCGGTTTCGTGCATGGTTTCGGCTTGCAGCGCGGGGCATTGGCATCATCCGTGGCCCACGATAGCCACAATATCGTGGTGGTGGGGATAGACGACGCCGATATGCTGGCAGCCGCCCATGCGGTGGCGGATATGGGAGGCGGACAGGCGGCCGTCGCCGGCGGTCAGGTTCTGGCGCGCGTGCCGCTGCCCATCGCCGGCCTCATGTCCGATCAACCCCTGGAAACGGTGCGCGCGCAGATCGAGGATCTGCTGCGCGTCAGCCATGTCCTGGGCTGCACGTTGGCCGATCCGGTGATGACGATGTCATTTCTGGCCCTGGCGGTTATTCCGACGCTCAAGCTGACCGATATGGGCCTGGTGGATGTGGAGCAGTTCGCTCTCACGTCGCTATGGGACTGATTCAGGCGGCCGTGCCGGCCGGCCAGAGGATGCCCAGGTCGGCGCGCAGCTTGGGCAGTTGCGCTTCGGCGGCCTGCCGGCCGCGCGCTTGCATCTCGGCGACGTGACCGAAGTCCGTCAGACGGAATTGTTCCACGTCGGGCAGGATGACGCAATCGGCGAGTTCCGCCTCTCGGAGCGCGGTGTCCCCCAGCATATCCAGCGAGACCAGCCACATTTCCAGAAAGCTGCGCGGCCGGCTGCGCCGCCGCCTGGCGCTGTTCAACGTTGAAGCAATCACGTAGTCCGCGCCCATCTGGCGCAATAAATTGACCGGGATGTTATTCAGGACGCCCCCGTCTATGAGCAAGCGATCCCCCCATTCGACCGGCGAGAAGATGCCCGGGATGGCGCAACTGGCGCGCACCGCATGGGCCACCGGGCCGGTGTTGAGCGTGACCACTTCGGAGGTCAGGACGTCTACCGCCAACACGGCGAAGGGTAGCGCCAGCTCCTCAAAGGTCTTCCCGCCAATCGTCTCGTCCAGGTAGCGCTCCAACTGCGTCGTATCGAAGAGGCTCAGGCGCGGCCGGCAGGGACGCGCCACCTTGCGCCAGGTCATCTCGGCTGCCAGGGTCTGCATCTGGCTGAGGGGAACGCCGGCGCAGTAGAGCGCGCCCACGACCGAGCCGGCGCTCACGCCGGTCACGCAGTCGGGGCGAATCTGCTCGCGTTCCAGGACTTCCAATACTCCCAAGTGAGCCGCGCCGCGCGCCGCGCCGCCGGCCAGAGCCAGGCCGATGCGTCGGCTGGGCGGCGCTGGCGGCCGGCGTTTGGGCCACCAACGTGGTAATGAGATTGGCATGGCTATTCTCCTCTCGAAGCCTTCTACAAAGCGACTGATCATCGGGAAAACAGGATTCTTCAATGCGCGGCGCGCAAGAGCAGCGGCAAGAAGTTCTCGCGAGGCGTCGTCGCGTCGCGCCGGCGCGGGTCTAGTTCGGCATACAGACTGAGCGTGACCAGATGCAACGGGGCGCGCAGGACGCGCCGGCCGTGCGCCTCCAGCCAGCCGGCGATGGCTCCCTGGCGATCCCACAGCGCTGCCTCCGATTCTACCAGCCAGACGCGCTCGCCCTCGCCCAGGATGCCGCGCATGCGCCGATCCAGACGCAGCAGATCGGCCGGCCGGTTGGCGTAAGGCGCAGCCCGAAAGCTCCCGACTTCAGCCGGCAACAGTTGCTCGAAGACTCCCTGCGCCTGTGGGATCAGGAAGATGATTGGATCGCCGGCCTGGCGCTGCTCGGCGTACAGCGCGGCCGCGCCGCGGAAGTCGGGCTTGATGGTCTGCGTGTATTGCACCCACAGACCGGCCATGTTGACGAGCAACAGGCCGGCCAGCCCCAGCGCCCCCAGCGGTTTCCACCATTGTCGTAATGCCAGGACGCCGCGCGCACAGAGGAGATAGAAGGCCGGCGCCACGAACAGGAGATAGCGCTCGTTGAAGATGGGTGTCGCCAGCGTAATGAGGATCAGGCCGGCCGGCGGGATGAGCAGCCAGAGGAGCGCGAGGGGCCGGCCGGGTTCGGCCGGCGGCAGGAGCGCGCCGGTGAGGAGTAGAAAGAGGCCCGGCGCGGCCAGAGCGAGGGGCAGGCGACCCGACGCACCGGTGGTGAAAGCCAGCAACAGGCCGGCGATGATCTGCCCCGGGCCGGCCGGGGCGTAGCCCGAAGAGGCCAGCGCGAGGATGCGGCGCGCCTCCCACAGCCAGAGTGGCGCGCCGATCAGCAAGACGCCGGCGAAGACCAGGAGGAGCGCCGGCGAGATGCGCCGGCGCCGCAGCAGGGTAACGCCGGCCATGCCGGCCTGGGCCAGCACGAGCAGGGCAGCCATGAG
>CAIQJD010000438.1 GCA_903872005.1 uncultured bacterium
CGTCACGGCGATGCCGGCGGTCACATACGCCCCGCCATCCAGCGCCGTATGGGTCAGGATCGGCAGCGTTTCCAGGTTAACCTCGGTCTCGACGACCTCCTGACACGCGGCGCGTTCGACCAGCGGCGGCTGCGCCGGCGACCGCAAGGCGGCGACCAGGCGCGCCAGCAGGCCGGCTTCCGGCGCATCGAACGCCGCGGCGAAATTGCGCCGCGCCGCGCAGACGCCGGCGACGATGCGATAGCCATTCCAGCGTGAGCGGACATAGAGCAGGCCGGCGCCGGCGCCGTACAACTCGCGCGCCAGCTTCTCATCCGGCGGCATGGCGTGATCAATATGCGTCACCCATTGCCGGCCCTCGGCCAGTTGGATGAATTGGCGTAGATTCATGATGGTTGCTCCTCGGCCGGCGCGCCGATGGTCGCCACAATGACGCCGGCCGCGCCGGCGCGCCGCACAGACTCGGCGACGGCAGCGACCGTCGCCGGCTCCACCAGGGCGATCATGTTGCCGCCCCGCCCCGCCCCACAGAGCTTGGCCCCCCGTGCGCCGGCGGCCCGCGCCGCCCCGATCAGACGCTCCAGCTCCGGCGACGAGACGCCGATCTGTTCCAGGACGGTCTGGTTCTCGTCCATCAACGCGCCCAGGCGCGCCCGGTCGCCGGCCTCCAGGGCCACGCGGCCGGCCGTCGCGATGCGCCCACAGGCGTCGAACCAAGCCTCGTAGCGCCCATGCTCCGCCTCCCAGGCGCGGCGCACGCCGGCCACCGCCTCGCGCGTGCTGCTGACCACGCCGGTGTCGGCCACGATCAGGGTGATCGGCGCGCCAGGGGACAACGGGACGGCCGGCTGTCCCTTGATGAAGTAGATCGGCTGCTCGAAGGCGATGACGGTATTGTCCATCCCACTGGGCGACCCGTGATAGACCTTTTCGGTCTCGAAGGCCAGATCGGCCAGGGCTTGCGGGCTGAACGCGCGGCCGACGTAGGCGGCCAGGGCGCGGGCGATGGCGACGGAGACGGCCGCGCCGCTGCCCAGGCCACGCGCCGCCGGCAGCTCGGAATGTACGGTGATGGTCTTGTCGCAGCACGCCACTTCCAGCCGGCGCAGCGCCAGGAGCACGATCATGGCGAGAGGATCGCCGGCCATCTCCTGGGTCACGCGCACCTCGCGCCCCAGATCGGTCGCGATCACCCGCAGGCCGGCCCCGCGCGGCGCGGCGACGACGTCGGCATGGGCGCGCGTCTGGCTGAGGGGGACGGCGACGGCCGGCCGGCCATAGACGACCGCGTGCTCGCCGAAGAGGACGACCTTGCCACAAGCGGATGCGTGAGCCATGCTCCACCTCACGGAGTGATGGCGGCAGTATAGCCCGAAGTAGCCGGCCGCGCAAACCCGCCGGCTCATACTTTTGTGGGGCGCGTGCGCGGCGCGACTTCCCTCTTTTGACCGACGCCCGCGCCGCCACGCTCTGTTACACTGTTAACGAAGACGGCGAGGCGCCATCGCTGACTCCAGCCGTCGCCAACTACACCACATTCTCGGAGGTCACGATGTCCAAAGCTCGTCTTCTCTCATGTATGCTTGTCATTCTGGTCATAGCCTTGCTGACCGGCTGCGCGTTCATCGCCCCGACCGGCTCCAACGGCAGAATCGCCGGCTCCGGCAAGATCGTCGAAGCCAAGCTGCCGGCTTTGACGGGCTTCGCCAACATTGAGACGAATGATTATTGCCAGCTCACCATCTCGCAAGCCGACGCCTTCAGCGTGAAAGTGTCGGTGGACGACAACCTGGAGCAATACCTGGATGTGACCGTTTCCGGCAACAAGCTGCATATCGGCTTGAAGCATCCCTCGGGCAGCCAGGGCTACGAGCGCGTCACCTTGCGGGCGCAGGTCACGTTGCCGGCGCTGGCCGGCCTGACCCTGAACGGCAATACCAATGCCAAGATGAATGGCTTCAAGTCCGCGCAGAGCTTCACCGGGGACTTGAATGGCAACAGTACGCTGAACGGCGATCTCGAAGCCGGGACCACCCGGTTGATCCTCAATGGCAACAGTCAGGCCGAGTTGAGCGGCAAGGTCAGCAGCCTGGACGCGGAAGTGCAGGGCAACAGCATCGGCCGGCTGACGAGTCTGGCGGCCGGCGATGTGGCCGTGAAGTTGGGCGGGAATAGCAAGTTGTGGGTCTCGGCAAGCGGGAAGTTGAGCGGATCGGCAGACGGGAATTCGATGGTGCGCTATGCCGGCGCGCCGGCCTCGGTGAATGTGAAGACGTCGGGGAACTCGACGGTGGGGAAATAGGGCGCAGCGACTCAGAGGATGAAAATGCGACCGGGGAGGCGGGGCCTCCCCCGTTTTCTCTCATGCGTATGCCGGCCGTCGCTTCGTGAAAAACCGACATGGTATCGCCCACTGCTACAAGTATCTTCGCTTTGATCAAGCCTCACGTGGCAGCAAATAGTATGCTTGTTGTGCATGCTATAGCAGAATGAATAGTCCCAATAGCGCTGCGCGCCGTTCGGCGGCCGCAGGGGGAGCAGGCCAAATCATGAAAACGCAGTACTACACCGCTACGAGCCTTGACGGCTTCATCGCAACAGAAGACGACTCGCTGGACTGGCTTTTCACCCTCGCCGACACGCATAGCTCCAGCTACCCGGAGTTCGTCGCCGGCGTTGGCGCATTGGCCATGGGATCGGCAACCTACGAGTGGCTAGTACGAAACGCTGAGAGGGTTGCTGCCGAGACTGGCTCGACGTGGTCATATACCCAACCGGCCTGGATATTTACCAGTCGCAAGCTTCCAGTCATCGAAGGCGCGAACATCCGATTCGTGAATGGAGATGTGCGCCGCGTCCATGCTGAAATGCGGGCGGCTGCTGGCAGTCAAAACATCTGGATAGTTGGAGGCGGTGATCTCGCTGGCCAATTCTTTGACGCCGGCCTGCTAGACGAGATAATCGTCCAGATCGGTTCGGCCACCCTCGGCAAAGGCAAGCCGCTCTTCCCTCGCAGAGTGTTAAATCCGGTGTTGCGCTTGGCGTCTGTGCACCAACTGGGCGACAGCATGGTTGAGTTGCGCTATGAAGTACATAGAGGCGATTCGAACGGCGTAGCCTAACAAGGGATCGGAGCGGCCGGGCCGATACGCCGTCCGCCGCTGAACCGGAGCATTCAGTCGAACGCGCTCCGTTCGGCTGAATGGCGCGATGGCTCAAGGCGTTACAGAGAAACAAACTGCGTCCAAGCGTGACTTTGTGGCCTTGTCATACTATCATTCTACGCTTCCCTCGTTCTATCCGGCCGGCTGCAGCCACCGCGCCACGCGCGCCTCCACGCCGGCCGCATCCTCCGCCTCGAACCACTCCATCGCCGGGTCGTCCTCTCGAAACCACATCATCTGCTGATGCACATAGCGCCGCGTATCCCGCTTGATCTGCTCGACCGCCTCGGCCAGCCCCAGCTCGCCACGCAGGTGCGCCGCCAACTGCCGGTAGCCCAGCCCCGCCATCGAGGGCAGGGCATCGGCATAGCCGGCCGCCCGCAGCCGGCGCACCTCCTCCAGCAGGCCGGCCGCCAGCATGGCATCCACACGCGCGTCAATGCGCCGATACAGCTCGGCCCGCTCCCGGCGCAGCCCGATTTGCAGGATCGCGTAGGCCGGCGGCGTGCGGCGCTGTAGCTCCGAAATCGGCCGGCCGGTCGTCAGATAGACCTCCAGCGCCCGGATGACGCGGCGCACATTGCGTGGGTCAATCCGGGCCGCGGCGGCCGGGTCGGCGCCGGCCAGCCGGCGGTGCAGCGCCGCCGCGCCCTCTCGCTCGGCCTCCGATTCCAGTTCTTGCCGCAACGCCGGCTGCGGCGGCACTTCGGGGATGCCCCACCCTTCCACGACGGCGCGCACATACTGGCCGGCGCCGCCGACCAACAGCGGCAGCCGGCCGGCGGCGCGGGTTTCTGCGATGGCCGCATAAGCCAGGCGTTGATATTGCGCCAGCCCGAAGGGTTCGTCCGGCGCGAGGATGTCGATGAGGGCGTGAGGGACGGCGGCGCGCTCGGCCGGCGTCGGCTTGGCCGTGCCGATGTCCATGCCGCGATAGACGAGCCACGCGTCGGCCGAGATGATGACGCCGGCGAAACGTTGCGCCAGGCGCAGCGCCAGCGCCGTCTTGCCGACGGCCGTCGGCCCCACCAGGACGAGGAGCGGATGTTGCGCTGGAGCTTCCATACGCGACTTATCCCTCCACCGCGTTGGGAATGTGCGCGATGCGCCGCACCGAGCCGCCGGCGCCCAGTTCCAGCGCCACCACGTCAATGCGCCACGGGCCACGCCATTCCAGCTCGGCCGTCAGATAGCCGCCGCAGGCAATCAGGCGGGCGCGCTTGGCCGGCGTGATGGACTCTTCGGGCCGGCCGAAATCGCGCCCGGTGCGGGCGCGCACCTCTACCAGCACGAGGGTCGCGTCCTGGCGGGCGACGATGTCCACTTCGCCGGCGGGGCAGCGCCAGTTGCGCCGCAGGATGAGATAGCCCTGCTCTGTCAGATAGCCGGCCGCCAGGTCTTCGCCGCGCCGGCCGATCTGCTGCCGCCGGTCACTCATGGCCGGCCTCCGCTGCGGCGCTGACCGCGGCCACCGGCGCGTAGCTGCGCCGATGCAGCGCGCACGGCCCCAGGACGTGCAGGGCCGCGGCGTGCTGCGCTGTCCCGTAGCCCTTGTGCTGCGCCAGACCATAGCCCGGATAGTCGGCGTCGGCGCGGCGCATCCAGCGGTCGCGGCTCACTTTGGCGAGGATGGACGCGGCGGCAATAGAGAGACACAACTGGTCGCCTTTGATGATGGCTGCCTGAGGCCGGCCGGCCGGATCGGCCAGCGGCACGGCGTCAATCAAGATCACCTCCGGTTGCGGGCGCAGGGCATCCAGGGCTATCCACATGGCGGCGCGCGTCGCCGGCAAGATGCCGATGCGGTCAATCTCCTCCGCGGCGACCATGCCCACGCCAAAGCTCACTGCGCCGGCGCAGATCACATCGAAGAGGCGCTCGCGCGTCGGCGCGTCGAGGAGCTTGGAATCGGCGACGCCGGCGAAGGCCGGCGGGATCGCGTCCCATGCCGGCAAGATGACCGCCGCGGCCGAAACAGGCCCGGCCCACGCGCCGCGGCCGGCCTCATCCAGCCCGGCCACCGCCTGGTATCCCGCGTGCCACAGGTTGCGCTCCCAGTCCAGCCCTGCCGTGGCGCGTGGCTCGGTCTGCGCCTGGCTTAAACCAAAGAAAGGCGCAGGACCTACGCCTGCGCCTTTGGATACCGATTGCATAACCACCAGGGATCGCCCTAGCTAGCTTATGCCGCGCGTTCCTTCATGCGGGCGGCCTTGCCGGTGCGGCCGCGCAGGAAGTAGAGGCGTGCGCGACGCACTTTCGCATGGCGCAGGACCTCGATCTTCTCCACACGCTGCGAAATAAACGGGAAGGTGCGCTCGACCCCCACACCGTGGGAGGCAATACGCCGAACCGTATAGGTGCCGTTCAGGCCGTGACGGACGCGAATGACCATCCCCTGGAAAACCTGCACGCGTTCCTTTTCACCTTCGACGATCAACGTGTGCACCCGCACCGTGTCCCCAGGTGAGACCATGGGGATGTTCGGGTTGGGTTCAGACGGTTGTAACGATTTCAACAGGTCAGACATGAGACATCGTCCTTTGCTATGCTGTAAATGGTACGAACATCTATTTTATCATACCCATACAGGTTCCCCAAATTCAAGGGTCATTCTTTTCTAACCACGCGCGATCCACATCACTCAGGGGCGCGGTGAGCAGCAGGTCGGGGCGCTTGGCGCGTGTGCGGGCCAGGGCCTGCTCGCGGCGCCAGCGCGCGACGCGGCCGTGGTCCCCCGACACGAGGATGTCGGGCACGGCCAGCCCGCGGTAGACTGGGGGCCGCGTGTAGTGCGGATACTCAAGCAGGCCGGTGGCGAACGAGTCCTCGGCCGCACCCATCTCGCAGCCCAACGCGCCGGGGAGCAGCCGGGTCACCGCGTCGACAATCACCCCTGCCGCCAGCTCACCGCCCGAGATGACGAAGTCGCCGATGGACAGCTCCTCGGTTACGATCAGCTCGCGCACGCGCTCATCAACCCCCTCATACCTGCCGCAGATCAGCGCGATCCGCCGGTAGCCCGCCAGCTCCGCCGCGACCTGCTGCGTGAAGGTCCGTCCCTGGGGCGAGAGCAGGATCACGGGCGCCTGTGCCGGGACGGCCGGCACATCGGTAAGGGTCAGCTCGTCGCCGGTCTCCGCCGACCACTGCCAGCCTGCCTCGTGCGCCAGGACCGTCTCCACGGCGGTCACGATCGGCTCTGGCTTCATTACCATCCCACCGCCACCGCCATAGGGGGTGTCGTCGGTGATGCGATGGCGCCCGGCCGCGTAATCGCGTATGTTGTGCAACGCCACCGACATGATGCCGGACTCTTGCGCGCGCTTGAGTATGCTCTCGCTGAAGATGCCGGTGAAGATGCCGGGAAACAGGGTGAAGATATCGAAGTGCAGCATCCTATGGTCCTACGTATTCGCGTTTGAGCCGCGCCAGCGTGCCATCGGCCTCCAGCGCGAAGAGAGCCTCGTTGATCGCCGACAGCAGGCGTCCGGCGCGTGCCGCGGTGACGATCACATACGGTTCGCTCTGCAGCGGCGCACCCACCGGGTGGAGCCGCAGGTTGTCGCGGTTGTAAAGCGCCAGGCTGACCGCGTCCACCACCACCACGTCGGCCGCGCCTGCCACGGCCGCATCCATCGAAGCCTGGGGCGTCTCGCGCAGGATCAGGGTGGTGCTGATCTCCTGCTGGCGCAGCCAGGTTCGCAGCGCGGCCTCGCTCTGGCTGCCCCATTCGGCCGCCACGCGCTGCCCCGCGACGTCGCTCTGCTGCCCGATCGCGCTCCCTGCCGGCACGGCCATCATCACTCCTGCCTCATAATACGGGGTCGAGAACGCCAGCTCGCGCCCCCGGTGCGGCGCCGCCGTCAGGCCCGAGATCGCGCTGTCCACACGTCCGGCCGCGGTCGCGTCCAGCAGTTCATCGAAGCCCGCGCCCACCAATTGCAGGCGCACGCCCCACCGCGAGGCGATCGCCTCGGCCAGCGCGACGTCAAACCCATCGGTCGTCCGGTCGCCGGGTCAGGGCTCTCA
>CAIQJD010000439.1 GCA_903872005.1 uncultured bacterium
AGCATTCCTGGCGAATTAGCCAACCTGACCGCCCTGCAAGAACTCGATCTACAACAGAATCAATTGAGTGGGAGCATCCCCACCCAATTGAGCAACCTCGCGAATCTGACCGCCCTGACCCTCAATGACAATCAGTTGAGCGGGAGCATTCCCACTCAGTTGGGCAGCCTGAGCAACCTGCTGACCCTCAACCTGGGCAATAATCAGTTGACCGGCGGCGTGCCGGCCGAATTGGGCGCCCTGGTCAAGCTGGAATCGCTGACGCTGAAGAAGAACCAGTTGAGCGGGAGCATCCCGGCGGAACTGGGGAGTCTGAGTTGTCTCAAACTGCTCAATTTGGAAGATGATCAATTGACTGGCAGTATTCCCGTCGCGCTGGGCAATCTCAGCGCTCTGGAAGAATTGACCCTCGGAACGAATCAGTTGACTGGCAGTATTCCCCCGCAATTGAGCGCGTTGAGCAACTTGCGCGTCCTCGATGTGAACTACAACCAACTCACTGGCGGCATACCGCCGGAATTGGGCAACCTGAGCGACCTGCAAGTGCTCAATCTATCCGCTAATCCACTGGGCGGCAGCATCCCACCGCAATTGGGCAGTCTCGCCAACTTGCAGAACCTGTTGCTGGGAAGCGCCCAATTGACCGATGCCATCCCGTCGGAGTTGGGCAATCTGAGCAATCTGCGTTGGCTTCAACTTGTCCAGAATCAATTGAGCGGCCCGATTCCTGTTGCGCTGTGGACTCTAACCAACTTGCAGACACTCGACATAGGCGATAACGAGTTGACCGGCGATTTGCCGGCGCAACTGGGCAATCTCACCGCCTTGCGCGCATTAGGCGTCGAACAGAACCATCTCAGCGGGCCGATCCCACCGGAACTGGGCGCCCTCACCAATCTGTTCTATCTCAGCATGGGCGCCAACCAGTTCAGTGGCGCGATTCCATCCCAACTCGGCAACCTCACGAACCTGGAGTATTTGTGGCTGACCTGGAACAAGTTGAGCGGGGATATCCCGACCAGCCTGACCAACCTCACGAAGCTCACCATCCTCTATCTGGACGAGAACATGCTGACCGCCAGCGACTCGGGGTTGATTGCCTTCTTGAACCAGAAAGAACCAGACTGGTACAAGACGCAGACGTTGCCCCCATCCAATATCGGCGCGGGGAATGCTCCTTCGTCAAGCGTCGTCCAGGGCGCATCCACCCTGGACGCCCCGCAGACGACAATAGCGGCGAATGGCGATGTCCAATTGTCCTGGTCGCCTATCCCCTACACGGGGGACGGCGGCTACTACGAAGTCTCCTATGCCACGGCGCGCGGCGGCCCCTACAGTGTGCATGGCGTCACGACAGACAAGACCGCCGGCGGTTATCTGGCGACCGGGCTGCAACCCGACACGCCTTACTACTTCGTCGTGCGTACCTTCACACCCGCCCATGATCTGCAGCAAA
The DNA here is from genome assembly GCA_903872005.1 of uncultured bacterium. The sequence continues at coordinate 1,457 of CAIQJD010000439.1, forward strand.
GTGACCTGTGGAGCCGCTACAGCCGCGAGATCGCCTCGCTACCCTACGAGCAGCGCGTCAACGCCGGCGGCCCGGCCTACACATCCACCGCCGGCGTCGCCTGGGCTGCCGACCAGCCATTCGCGGCCGGCTCCTGGGGCTATGTCGGCGGAACGTCCAAGAGCACGGCGGCAGCCGTCGCCGGCACGACCGACGACCCACTCTACCAGAAAGACCGCACCTGGACGGCTTCAGCCCAACCGGGCTACCGCTTCACCGTCCCCAATGGCGGCTACGAAGTCACCTTCAAGTTCGCCGAGACGATCAAGACCGCCGCCGCCCAGCGCAAATTCCACGTCAAGCTCGAAGGCGTCCAGGTCTTGAGCAACTTCGACATCTACGCCACGGCCGGCGCCAAGAACAAGGCGACCGCCGACCAGGTCTTCATCGTCAATGTCAAGGATGGCGAGCTGAACATTGACTTCATCAAAGTGCTAGACAGCCCGAAGGTCAATGCGATTCAGGTGCGCCAGTTGACGGAGTACGAGCTGCGAGTGAACTCCTGCGGCGTGAAGGTCACCGACAAAGCCGGCAAGGTGTGGCAGGGTGACCGGCCGTGGCAAGCCGGCCAGTGGGGCTACGTGGGTGGACTCTGCCGCTTTACGACCTCGCCCATCATCAATACGCTGGATGATCCGCTGTATCAGAGCGACCGCACCTGGAGCACAGGCGGCGTTCCGGGCTACCGCTTCGCCGTGCCCAACGGCCGCTACGAAGTGACCTTGCGTTTCGCCGAAACCTACTGGGCCGCGGCCGGCAAGCGCAAGTTTGGCGTCAAGCTGGAAGGCGCAACAGTATTATCCGGGTATGATATCTTCGTCGCGGCCGGCGCCAAGAACAAGGCCGCGCCGGATCTGGTATTCACGACCACCGTGACCGACGGCGAGCTGACGATAGACTTCGTCCGCTCCGTGGATATGCCCAAGGTGAATGCGATCCACATCCGACGCGCCGGCCCCTGAGTATCTTCGCCACATTACGACGCACGCCGCCATCCTTCTACGCATCCGAAGGATGGCGGCGTGCGCGTGGAGCGGTTTCGTAGCCTATCGCAAGAACTTCCCCTCCCGCAAATCGCGCAACGCCTGCTGTATTTCCGCCGGCGTCGTCATCACGAACGGCCCATATCGCGCAATCGGCTCGCCCAGCGGCTTCCCGGAGATCAGCAAGAACCGCGCCGGCTGATCCCGCGTCTCGACCCTCACCATATCGCCATCGTCGAAGACCACCAACTGCGGGCCGGCGCCCCGCAGCGCCGCTCCCGTCGGCCCAAAGGCCGCACTCCCTTCAAAGAGATACGCGAACACCGTATGCCCACGCGTCGCCGGCTGCTGCAAGACGACGCCAGCCGGCAGCACCACATCCAGATACGTGGGATCCGCGATGATGTCGCCCACCGGCCCGCGCACGCCATCGGCGCTGCCGGCGATCACCCGTATCCTCGTCCCATCCGGCCGAGTGACTTCGGGGATGCGCGCCGCCGGGATGTCCTGATAGCGCGGCTTGATCATCTTGTCCTTGGCCGGCAGATTGACCCACAACTGAAAACCCGCCATCCGCCCGCTAACCGCCTGCGGCATCTCTTCGTGCATGATCCCGCCGCCGGCCGTCATCCACTGCGCGTCGCCGGCGCCGATGCTCCCGACATGACCGATGCTATCCTGATGCTTCACCATCCCGGCCAGCATGTACGTCACCGTCTCAATGCCCCGATGCGGATGCCACGGAAAGCCGGCCACATAGTCGCGTGGATCATCCGAAGCGAAATGATCCAGCAACAGAAACGGATCAAGATAATCCAGCGTCCGCAGCCCAATAGATCGGCGCAGCTTCACCCCGGCCCCCTCGCTCACAAAGACCGGCTCGACCATCTGGCGCACGGCCCTGACTTGCATATCCATCTTTACGTAGCCCTCCCTGCCATACTGCGGCGACCGCAACACGTCGCCCATTCCTGCGTATTGTACTCCGGATGCGGCCCATCGTGCGGAAGCCGGCCTACATCTGCGCCAAACGGCGCGCGCGTGTCCCACAATTGACACACATCCGCCCTGGCGCTATACTGCCCGACATTGCCGGCGTTCCCCAGAACGATGGCGCCGGCCGAGAGAACGAGGAGAACTATCATGAAACAGATCCATCCGCGTCCAGCCATTGCGCTGGTCATTGCCCTGCTGATCCTGGCGTTCCTGTCATCAGCCTGCGCGCCTAAGACCACGCCGGCCCCTGCGACCGCCGCGCCGGCCGTTGCCACCATCGCCCCCACGACCGCCCCGACTTCCCCGACTGCCCCGGCCGGTCAGCCGGCCGCACCCCTCGACGGCCACTGGGAAGGCGCTGTGGATGTCGCCGGCGTCTCGTTGCTCACCTACGTGGATTTCAAGACGGAAGGCGGCGCGCTGAAAGGCACGGTGGACTTCCCCCAGCAAAACGCTCTGAGCATCCCGCTGGAGAAGGTCTCACAGCAAGGGAGCAAAATCCACTTCGAGGTATTGCCCAGCCCGCGCACAGCCATCTTCGAGGCCGAGCTGCAGGGCGGAGACAAGATGACCGGCTCCTTCGAGCAAGCCGGCTACAAGGGAACCTTTGGCCTGCAACGCAAGGTCAAGGCCACCGAAACCCTGCCCTACCAAGAAAAAGAGGTGAAGTTCCAGAACGGGGCGATCACCCTGGCCGGCGCGCTCACCCTGCCGGCCGGCGCCGGCCCCTTCCCGGCCGTTGTCCTCATCAGCGGCAGCGGCTCCCAGAATCGCAACGAGGAAATCTTCGGCTTCCCCATCTTCCGCGTCCTCGCCGACCACCTGACCCGCCAGGGCATCGCGGTCCTGCGCTTCGACGACCGCGGCCTGGGCGGCTCCTCGGCCGGCTCGCCCGACGACACCAGCGAAACCTACGCCGGCGACGTCTCCGCCGCCGTCCAATACCTGAAGACGCGTCCCGAGATCAACCCCAAGCAGATCGGCCTCCTCGGCCACAGCGAAGGCGGCATCATCGCCCCCCTCGTCGCGACCCGTTCGTCCGATGTCGCCTTCATCGTGATGATGGCCGGCCCTGGCCTGCCCGGCCGGCAAATCCTGGTGGAGCAGACGCGCCTGATCCTGAAAGCCGAAAACAACACCGACGCCCAGATAGAGAAGCAGGCGGCTCTGCAACAGCAGGCCATCGAAGCCGGCCTCACCGGCAAGGGCTGGGACGAGGTCAAGGCGGCCATGCGCGCCGAATATGAGGCGGCCTGGGAGACGATCTCGGAGAGCGACCGCAAGACCCTGGGCGACAAGACCGCCTGGATTGACAAGAACATTCAGGCCCAGGTCTCTGCAATGGAAGGCGCCTGGATGAAATTCTTCCTGTCCTACGACCCGGCGCCGGCCCTGGAGAAAGTGGCCGTCCCGGTGCTCGCCCTCTTTGGCGAATTGGACACGCAGGTCGCGGCCGAATCCAACCGCGCCGCCGTCATGGCCGCGTTGGACAAGGGCGGCAACAAGGATCATACCGCCAAAGTCTTCCCCGACGCCAACCATCTCTTCCAAAGCGCCAAGACCGGCAGCCCCGGCGAATACGCCACGCTCAAAGCAGAATTCACCGCCGGCTTCCTCGATACCATCAGCCAGTGGATCCTGGCCCACGCCAAATAACCGACGCGACACCGCAGAGAGCGCAGAGGAGAGAAGCCCAGGGGAGACCAGATCCCTAATCGCCCCAATTCTCTCTGCGCCCTCTGCGCCTCTGCGGTGCATCATCCCTCATGCTTGAAATGCCGCCGGCCGGTGAAGGCCAACGCCATGCCGGCCGCATCCGCCGCCGCAATCACATCCGCACCGAGCCGCCGTAGATGACCAAAGGGCCTGGGGACGAATCTCCCCAGGCCCATCTTTCCCCTTTGCGTCCTCTGCGGTGCATCCTCCCTAATGCTTGAAGTGCCGCCGGCCGGTGAACACCAGCGCCATCCCGGCCGCATCCGCCGCCGCAATCACATCCGCATCGCGCACCGAGCCGCCCGGCTCCACTGCCGCCGTCACGCCCAACTGCGCCGCCAGCTCCACCCCATCCGGGAACGGGAAGAACGCATCCGAGCCGATCACGCTGCCGCGCGCCCGCTCGCCGGCCTTGATCCCCCCGATGCGCACCGAATCCACCCGGCTCATCTGGCCGGCTCCCACGCCCACCGTCGTCTGCCCTTTCACGAAGACGATGGCATTCGACTTCGCATGCTTGGCGGCGATCCAGGCGAAGCGCAAATCCACCATCTCCTGCGCCGTCGGCGCGCGCTGGCTCACCACCTGCCAGTTCTCGAACTCCGCGCCGGCGTCCCGATCCTGAACCAGAAAGCCGCCGCGCACCGCCCGCAGCTCCAGCCGGTCTTGCGCGGCCGGCAGCGGAGCCATCTCCAACAACCGACAATTCGTCCGCTTCGCCAGCGCCGCCAGCGCGGCCGGCTCGAACCCCGGCGCGGCGATCACCTCCACGAACAAATCCCCCATCGCCTGCACCGTCGCCAGCGCCAGCGGCCGGTTGACCGCAATCACGCCGCCATAGGCCGACACCGGATCGCATGCCAGCGCCGCCGCGAAGGCCGCCGGCTGCGTCTCGCCAATCGCCAGGCCGGCCGGATTATTGTGCTTGATGATCGCCACCGCCGGCTCGGCGAAATCGCTCGCCATGCGCCATGCCGCGTCGGTATCCAGGATATTGTTGTACGACAGCTCCTTGCCCTGCAACTGCCGGCCGCCCAGCACACTCAGGCTCGCCCCGGCGCCATACAGCGCCGCGCTCTGATGCGGATTCTCGCCATAGCGCAGCGCGCTCACCTTCCGCAGCGACAATGGGATACGTTCCGGCAGTAACGGCGCATCCGGCGTCAGGCGTTGGCTCAGCGTCGCGGCAATGGCTGCGTCGTAGCCGGCCGTATGCGTGAACGCCTTCACCGCCAGCGCCGCCCGCCGCGCCGCCGAGACCTCGCCGGCCCCCGCCAGATCGGCCAGCACGCCGGCGTAGTCCGCCGGGTCCGAAATGACCGTGACGAAGGCGTGATTCTTGGCCGCCGCGCGCAGCAGCGCCACGCCGCCAATGTCAATCTGCTCGATCAACTCGTCCTCGGCCACGTCCGCCTTCGCCGCCGTCGCCTCGAAGGGATACAGGTTGACCACGATCAAGTCAATCGGCGCGATGCCGTGTGCGGCCAGATCGGCCAGATGCGCCGGCAGATCGCGGCGCGCCAGCAAGCCGCCATGGATGGCCGGTTGCAGCGTCTTGACCCGGCCGTCCAGGATTTCGGGAAAGCCGGTGATCTCCTCGACCGAGCGTACTGGCAAGCCGGCGTCACGCAGAGCGCGCGCCGTGCCGCCGGTCGAGATCAGCTCGAAGCCCTGGGCAACCAGAGAGCGAGCGAAATCGGCCAGACCGGTCTTGTCGGATACACTGAGCAGGGCGCGATGGGTAGTGGGCATTAGTGTTCCTCCATAGGCTTTTCGGTGATATGGCGCAATGACTATTCTTGAGCTTTGCAGGATATTTCTGGCACATCGGGCGCGCTAACGACAAGTGCATCAGGCCCCAGCCGGTGGTCCTTCTGCCGTTGTTCCCTGATGCATCTTAGTATTTCGGGAAGATGCGGTTCGAGCCACCGAGGATCGTTGCCGGCAAACAGATAGATGACCCATACGTAGAAGTATTGGCCCCGCTTTCCAATCTTTACGAATTCAACCGCCTGGCAACGATAGAAGAAGTTGATGCTGCGACGCAAGAACTTTTTCCACTCATCTGACTCGCCGGCCAATGCGGCGGAGGGCAACGCCAACTGAGGAAATTGTGCCGGAGCTATCTGCAATAAGGTGCGCCGATTGCGAAAGTTGATCTCATTGATGCCCTTGTGCTGATTGCAGATGTGGCACAGGGTTTGCAGATTCTCCAACGCGTTCATCCCGCCGAGGTAATACGGCGCAACATGGTCAACTTCCAAGCTACGTCGCTGCATTTCGCCGCACGATAGGCACAGATAGGCGTCTCTCGCCTTCACCTGCTCCTTGAGATCTTGCGAAGGTTCGCGATCTGCATGTTGCTCTGGACATTGAGGCGCTTCCAATGGGGCCGCGAAGACTTGCGGATTGAGCAATCGTTCGGTGCAAGCATTATATTGGGACTTAAAGAGGATGAAATTGGGGTAGATGATTCTCCAATAGCGATCCTCTCGGTGATATTCGCCCTCCAATGTCTGGTTCTCTTGGATGCGAGTGAGAGAGGCATCCATCAGCCGGCGCGCCAGAACGTCAAGATCATGATTCTGCCTCTCCTCAAAGGCGAAGAAGCGCGGCGCCGAACCCGTCTGTCCGACGTGACGCGCAATCTCAAACAGCGACGACAGGCGGTCGCCCCCCACGCAATCCATTGCTTCGCCAAAGAAGCGCGCACTCCATTCATCCAACAGCGAAGCGACTTCCCCTTGTGTGGTTTCCGGCGCAGCAACTCGCTGCAGGTCGCAGGACTGAAGCGACTGGATGAAAGCCTGATATCCCATAGTCTCTGCGTCAAAGACCATGACAAGGCGCCGCACAATCTCAGCGTCATCCCCGCCGGCCACC
>CAIQJD010000440.1 GCA_903872005.1 uncultured bacterium
CTGGCCGCGTCCACCAGGTCCTGAATCTCTACGTACTCGTTGGCTGCGTGGGCAACATTGAGGTTGCCCGGCCCGAGGCTGATGGAGGGGATGCCGGCGCGGTTCAAGAAACTGGCATCGTCAACGGCAGCGAAGCCGTAGAACCTGGCCGGCTCGTCCAGCGCCGCTTGATAGGCCGATTTCACCGCCTGAGCAATCGGGGCCTCGAATGGCACGTCGTGAGGCGGCCACCACAGGGTCCACTCCACCGTGGGCGGATTCTCTCGCAGCCATGGATCCGTCTGCGCCACGCGGTCAATGCACGTCAGTATCTCGGCCTGCACCTGTTCTTGCGTTTCTTGGGGCGCATGCCAGACCAGGTACTCTATGACGCACGATTCCGGGATGTAGGCGATTCCGTTGAAGCCACCCATGAACGTGGAGGGGCAGAGGGTGAAATGGCCGGGCCGCGTATAGGCCGGGTGTTGCTTGGACTGGCCCCATTCTTGTTCGAGTTTCAGGAGGCCCTGATAGATGATGAATCCTTTGTCAATGGCTGATACGGCGACCGCGCTGCCGCGTCCGCCGGCCCGGATCACCTCGTCGCGCATCGAGCTATGCGCGGCCTTGCCCTGGATGGTGATCTTCATCGCCAATGCGCCCGGCGAGGCGGTGATGATCGCCAGGCGGTGCGGCGGGGCGGATGGCTCGACGACGATGCCGGCGTCGGCCTTGTAGCCACGCACGACCGTTGCCCCGGTGCCGGCTGCGGTGTTCATCATCTCCTCGCCGACGACGTTCTCAAGGATGACGTCGCCCTTGGGGCGCAGGCCGGCCTGGAGCAGCGCCTTCAGGGCGATGATGGCGGCCGCGTTTCCGCCCTTCATGTCGCACGATCCCCGGCCATAGAGCCGGCCGTCAATCACTGTGCCGCTCCAGGGGCCGGCCACGGTCCACAGATCGAGGGGGCCTGGGGGCACCACGTCCACATGGCCGTTGAAGATGAGCGATTTGCCGCCGCCGGTCCCACGCCAAACGCCGACCAGGTTGGCGCGGCCCTTCTCTTGCTCCCAAAGGTCGGTTTGGAGTCCTATGGAGGCCAGCACCGGCTGCAGGAACGCGTTGACCTTGCTTTCGCCCAAATATTCGGCCGGCACGCCGGCGAAAGTGGGGTTGACGCTCGGTATCCGCACCGTGTCCACCACTAATTGGATCAGCTCGCCTTGCAGGCTCGCCAGCGAGGCAAGGATTGCCTGTTTGACTTTTGCGTCCATCATTTTGTCTCCTCTGCGCGCGCGACTTCCGGGCGCTTCGTGATGCCGAGCCGGCGCAACAACTGCCCGATCAGATCGGGAATGCCCATCAACCCCTTCGGCATGAAGATCATCGTCAGGACGACCAGGCCGCCCAGGATTACCAGTCGCCACTCAAGGGCCGGCCGCAACAACTCATTCATAATGGTGACGACAAAGGCGCCGATGGCGGCGCCGGGGAAGACGCCCAGCCCCCCCAGAAGCACCATGACCAGGGCGATGAGGAAGGTTTCCAGGCTCAAGTTGGCCGGCGAAATGGCCGTGAAGTAGTGCGCGTAATACGCGCCGGTGACGCCGGCGATGAACGATGAGATCGCGAACACCAGGAGCTTGTACTTGTACTCGTCCACGCCGACGGTCTTGGCCAACGGCTCCGCATCGCGCAGGGCGACGAACGCCAGCCCGATGGGCGAGCGGATGATGATGTAGACGGCCGTCAGGGCGATGACGAACCAGCCCAGCGTCAGGAAATACCAGGGAATCCATTCTCCCCGCGCCAATGTATGCCCGAAGAGGACCAGGGTCGGGATGGCCTGCAGGCCGTATGCGCCGCCGGTGTGCCAGCTCTCAAACCGAAAGGGGCCGGCCCAGACGATGAAGACGGGCAAGATGGACTGCACGGAGAAGGTCACCATGGCCAGGTACATGCCTCGGAGCCGCAGACATGGCAGCCCAATCAGGAGTCCGATCAGCATGGCGGCAACCCCGCCGATGGGCATGCCCAACCACGGAGATACGCCCAGGAACTTCGCCAGAAGTCCTGAGGTGTAGCCGCCGACTACGAAGAAGGCCAGGTGGCCGAATGCGAAGATGTTGGCATAGCCGACGATGAGGTCCCACGAAGCGGCGATGACGGCCCACATCATGCACAGGATCAGGATGTTCATAATGTAGGCATCTTCGCCATAGAAGGCCGGCAAGATCGCCAGGATGATCAGAACGACGAGCGGAGGCAGAAAGCGTTTCGCTTTTTTCACCATGTGCCAAAGAGTCCTTTCGGCCTGAACACCAGGACGATGATCAGGAAGAGTAGGAAGATGGGCAACGCCCAAATGCCTCCAAGGAAATACGTCACGAAGATCTCGACGACCGCGAGCAGGAAGGCCGCCACGATGGTGCCC
>CAIQJD010000441.1 GCA_903872005.1 uncultured bacterium
GCGACGCCCTGCTGGGCTGGATTGACGCCTTGCCAGAAGCGGTCCTGGATCGCCTGCCGCGTCTGTATTGGTTCAAAGCCAAAATCCTCTGGACGCGTGGCGACATCGCCGGCTCACTGACCTACTCGGAACGCGCCCGCGTCGGCTTCGAGCGCCAACAAGACAGCGTCAGCGTGGCCCAGACCCTGATTGAAAAAGCCGCTTCCCTGCTCGTCCTGGGGCGTTTCTCCGAAGTCCTGGACGCCTGCAATGTCGCCTTCGCCAAACTGAATGGCCTGGAACTCCAGGGGCGTCAATTCGGCGTCCTGGCCGGCGTCTATCGCTACCTGGGTCTGAGCCATTTCCGCACCGGCCTCATCCCAGAGAGCATTGAGGAACTGCGCCAGGCATTGCAGCTCTTCGAGAAGGCCGACTACCCGGCCAATCTCGCCATCATTCACAACGACCTGGGCAGCGTACTGCGCGCCTCTGGCAACCTCAGCGGCTCACAATACCACTTTGAACAGGCTCTGAAGATCTGCGAAAGCGATGGGAACCTGGCCGGCGCGGTCAATGCCATGAACTCCCTGGGCTTCACCCTGCACCTGCGGGGCGAGTACCAGGAAGCGCTCAATATGTACGGCCTGGCGCTGAAGAAAGCCGGCGACATCGCCGAAGATCGGCTGCGCGCGTTTATCCTCGCCGGCATCGGCGACGCCCACATCGCGTGCGGCGAAACAGACAAAGCCATCAGCGCCTACGAAGAGAGCGCCACGTTGTGGCAAAGCGACGCCTACCTGCACGACTACCTGCGCGGCGCCCTGGCCATGGCCCACCTCCTGCAAGGCAACCCACAGAAGGCGCTGGATCTGGCGCGCCAGGCTTTCGAGCGGGCCCAAGAACGCGGCGCTCGGCAAGAAGCTGCCACCTATGAAATTATCCTGGGCGCCATCTACTATCAACAGGGCTACAGCCGGCGCGCCGTAGACTACCTGCACCGCGCCGTCGAGACCTTGCGCGCCAGCCGCGCCTATCGCGACCTGGCGCGCGCCCTGGTCCATCTGGCCCAAGCGCAATACCACGCCGGCCGCGCCGAGCAAGCCCTGACCACACTGGAAGATTTGGCCGACGCCATCCTGGAGCTGGGCCAGGACCAGTTCTTATTGCAGGATGCCCGCATCGCCCTGCCGGCGCTGGAATACGCCCGCGCCCATAACGTCGGCGGGGACATCCTGACCAGCTTGCTGCAACGCGCACGCGCGCGGCAGACGACGCTGGCGCAAGAAACGCCGGCCATCGCCGTCTCCACACGCCCCGAAGAACAAACCCTGCCGCCCATCCGCGTCTTCGCCCTGGGCGAAACTCGCGTCCTGCGCGGCGATGTCACGATCACATCGAAAGCCTGGGGCGCCGTCAAAGCGCGCCAGCTATTCTTCTACCTCCTCTCCAATCCGGGGCAACGCCGCGAACAAATCAGCGAGGTCTTCTGGCCCGATGCCAGCGAAGAGAAGGCGCGCGGCGCCTTCCACATCACCGCCTATCGGCTCCGCCACGCCGTGGGCAAGAACGAAATCCTGCTCATTGAAGACGAGAAGTACCAGATCAATCGCCAGGCATCCCTCTGGTATGACGTATGGGAATTCGAGCGCCTGCTAACAGAAGCCAACCAGCTTGACCGGCGCGCGCCGGCGCAAGCCGCCGAGAAACGCCGCGAAGCCATTGATCTGGTGCGCGGGCAGTTTTGCGAAGACCTGCCCGACCTGGAGTGGCAAGCGACCATGCGCCGCACGCTGGAACAACAGTACCTCGCCGCGCTGGTGAAGCTGGGCGAATTCACCTTCAGCCAGGGCGCCCCAGAGAACGCCCTGCTCTACTTCCGCCGCGTCCTCTCCCGTGACGACCTGCGCGAGGACGCGCATCGGGGCATCATGCGTTGCCTGAGCGCGCTGGGCGACCGGATTGGCGCGCAGAAACATTACCGCCAGCTCGAAGAGTTGCTACGCCAGGAGATGGGCGCGACGCCCGACCCCGAAACGCTCCGCCTGTACCAACAAATCGCGCTGGGCAGAGAGACCCCGCTCCCCACGCGCTGATCTCGTCGCCGAGGATGCTGAGCCCCCCGACGCCCCACCAACAAGCCGGCGACGGCATCACAGCACCTTACCCGATTCCAGCATCCAGGCCGAATCCATTCACGCTCGTAAGCGTTTTGTAAGTGACGTATGGTATGATGTCCTTGTAAGTTTCACTTACACGGACTGAACACTCTTACGAACCTTCGGGTGGAGGAATACACATGGTCACGCAGATCAAGGCCGCCGCCTATCGCTACATCAATGCACGCAACGCTCGTATCCTGTATCTTGTGCTGGCAATCGTCGCGTTGGTCCTCGGCGCCGGCGCTCCCGATGCCATCGGCGGCACCGGCGGCGGCGGGTGATAGGCTGAAGGTGGAAGTCACGCAGTGCGTCGCGCATACATCGCCTAGACCCGTATGTCCATGGCGCGGTTGGAGCGACAAACCCGCCGGCCAACCCAGGGACCCTGGACGCAAAGGAGACCGCCCCATGACAGCAAAAACACTATCCACCCTGATCGGCACCGCCGTGATTGACATGAACTTCCGCAGTGCGCTCCTGAGCGACCCGTGGGCCGCGCTTAGCAGCTTTGACTTGAGCCGCGAAGAGAAGGAAGCCATCGCCGGCATCGAAGCGAACAACATCGAGCAATTCGCCCAGCAATTGGCGCGTTGGATCGCCAGGTCTGGAGACCGCATCACCGGATAATCA
>CAIQJD010000442.1 GCA_903872005.1 uncultured bacterium
GGCGCAGCGCGCCGCGCCGGCCGCCGCAGCCACCGGCGTGCCACAGCCGGGGCAGAAGGCTTCATCGCCGCTCAGGGCGCGTCCACATTGGGCGCAGGCGTCGGCCGCGCCGCCAGCAAAGCCGACCGCAGCACCGGCCGGCCGAAACAGCGGATAGGCCAGGCCGGCCAGGGTGCCGGCCAACATCACAACAAAGAGAGCGATTTCCATAGCAGGCTATGACTCCGATCTGGCGGCCGCCGGCCACCAGGCGATGACGACGCCCAGGACCAGCACGCCGCCGCCGACCCACATCCACACCATCAACGGGTTAATCAACACTTCCAACGACGCGGAGCGATCTTCGGATAGGCCGCCCAGGCTGACGTAGAAGTCCTCGGCCGGCCGGCTCCACACCGCCACTTCCGACACCCATTGCTGGATATTGCGATGGAAGTTCTTCTCCGGGGCCAGTTGCTTGGGCAGACCGCGTCCATCGGAGACTTCCAACGCGGCGACGTAGCGATCTTTGTCGGCCAGTTGCTCGTAGGTTGGCTCCACATACGTGAGCGTGTAACGGCCAATCTGGCGCTCTTCGCCGACCTGCAGCACGACTTGCTGCTGGGTCTTGTAGACGCCAGAGCCGACGATGCCCAGCGCGATCAGGAGGATGCTGAGGTGAACGACCATGCCGCCGTAGCGCCGGCGGTCACGGCCCACCAGCCGCCCGAAGGCGGTCAGCAAGTTTTCGCCCGTGGAACGCTGGCGCGCCAGTGTCGCGGCCACGAATTCATAGATCGTGTTGGCGCCCACAAAGGCCACGCCGGTGAACCCGATCAGCGCCAGCGCCTTCCGCACGCCGGCGATGAAGAGGATCGCCAGCACGACCACCGCCACGCCGGCGGGGATCGCCAGCCGGCGTCCCAGGCGACCCAGCTTCGTCTGCCCCCAGCCGAGGACGGGGCAGATACCGAAGAGGAGTACCGTCAGGAAGGCTAGCGGCAAGAAGGCCCGATTGAAGAAAGCCGGATCCATGGCGACCTGGGTGCCCTTGAACAATTCCGTCACGGCCGGGAAGACCGTGCCCAGGAAGACGACCAGAGCCGCGCCGACCAGCAATAGATTGGTGAGGAGGAAGCCGGCTTCCCGCGACAGGAGCGAGTCCAGCGGAATATCGCCGGCCAGCAGCCGCCGGCGGGCGATGAGCAGCCCGAAGCCGACCAGCGCCAACAGGGCCAGGAAGAGGGCGAAGTAGGTTCCGATGGACGACCGCTCGAAGGCATGCACCGACTGAATCACGCCGGAGCGGGTCACGAAGGTGGCGAAGATGCACAGGATGAAGGTCAACAGGTTCAGCGCCGCCGTCCAGATGCGGAAGATGCCGCGCCGCGCCTGAATGGCCCCCGCATGGAGCGCCGCCGTCCCCACCAGCCAGGGGATTAACGAGGAGTTCTCGACCGGGTCCCAGGCCCAATAGCCGCCCCAACCCAGCTCGACGTAGGCCCACCACGCGCCCAGGATGATGCCGACGCTGAGGAAGACCCAGGCGATCAGGCTCCAGCGCCGCGTGCGCGCCATCCAGGCGTCGCTGAACTGTCCGCTGAGAAGGCCGGCGATGACGAAGGCGAAGGGCACGGCATACAGGGCATAGCCGATGAAGAGGGTCGGCGGATGGAAGATCATGCCGAAGTTTTCGAGCAGCGGGTTGAGGCCGAAACCATCCGCCGGCGTGGCAGGCAGAATCTTGAAGGGATTGCTGGGGAAGATCAGCACCAGCGCCATGAAGAGCTGCGTCAGCGCCAGCGTCGCCAGGAGATAGGGGCGCAGCGGCCGGCTGGCCGTATCGCGCAGGCCGAAGAGCAGCATCAGATCGGCGATGCTGAGGAGCAGCATCCAGAGGAGCAGCGAGCCTTCCTGGCCGGCCCAGAAGGCCGACAGGACATACTCCAGCTTCATGAAGCTGCTGACGTGATCGTACACATAGGCGACCTGATATTGATGCGAGAGGAGCAGGTAGAACAGGATCAGCGATGCGATGATGGTCCAGATGGCGGACAGGGCCAGGCCATTTTCGGCCGAGCGGAGCAGGGCCGGCGTGCGCCGGCGCAGCCCTACGATGAAGGCGACCAGCGCGTAGCCGGCGGCCAGAAAGACGAGCAACAGCGCCCCATATCCTAGATCAGCCATGTTGATGCGCCCCTAATTCGCCGTAGCCTGTTTGGTGGCCGCCTCTTCGTACTTCGACGGGCATTTGAGCATCAGGTTGGTCGCCTCGAATGTTCCCTGGGCGTTCAGCGCGCCTTCGACCACCGCTTCGGCTTCGTCTTGCAGCATGTCGGGCCGCAGGCCATGATAGGCGACGGCGACGCGGCCGCTGTCGTCCTGGATGTCGAACTTCAAATTGAGGTTGCGCTCATCCCACTGGATGCTGTCGCCGATGACGATGCCGGCGACGCGCACCTTCTGGCCCTGGGCGGCAGCGCCCTGCGCCTTCAATTCGCCTACCGTCATGTAGTAGGTCTTCGCGCCGCTCATGCTGGTGATGATCAGGATCGCGACGGCCAGCACGATGACCGCGCCGCCGATGATGAACTTGGTCTGGTTATTGCGCCGGCCGACCGGCGGAGCGCCGGCGACGGGCAAGGACTGATCGGTCATGACATACCTCCGCGAAGATCAGAAAATCAAGCGCCTTTGCGGCGCGCGCCGCAGGCCGGGCAGAAGGCATCGTCGGCCTTCAGGCCCCGCCCACATTGATGACAAAAGACGGCCGTTTCGGCCGAGCGCGCCGCAGAAGCCGCCGGCCGAGGGGGCGCCGGGCGCGCCGGCCCCTGCGAGACGGCCGTGCCGGCCCGCCCTTTCTTCTTGCGCACGACCACCGGCGTAGCGACTGGCCGGCGGCTGTTGCGCGCATTAGACCAGATGTAGACGCCGACCACCGCCGCTACCGCCACAA
>CAIQJD010000443.1 GCA_903872005.1 uncultured bacterium
GCCTCCCCGGAGCCATACGTTCCGGGGAGGCTTATTCGCGCGAGCCGATTCGTGGATGGCCGGCGGCGATTTCTCCCCCCGCGCCGCGTGTGTTATAATCCCCTGCACATACCTCGGAATCGGGAGACCTTCCTCAATGGCGCGAGGGAAGATCATCACTACGCTGCGTCAGCGGCGCGAAATTGAACAACAGATACGCGATCTCGTGGCGCTCAAAGGGCCAGAAGACATTGAGCGCCAGTTGGTTGCCATCACCGCGCAGGGCGAGGCGCTCACCTCGACGCTGCTCGCCAACCTGGATACGGCCGAGCCGCACTTCCGCGGCGCGTTGGGGCTGATCGCGGCGCGTCTGCCGGCCGACAAGATCGGGCCGGCGCTGCACGCGGCAGCAGCCGATGCGACGCAGCCGGATCAGGCGCGCCTGACCGCGGTGATGATCCTGGAGCGTTACCTCAATGAATCCGTGGATCCCAACATCCTGGCCGGCATGGATGACCCGCGCGAGATCGCGCTCCAATCGTTGCGAGAAGTCGTCGCCGAAAGCGCCAAAGATCGCGCCATCCTGGCCGAATACGCCCGCAGCTTCAGCGAACAGCCCGATGATGTCGCCGGCGTCGTCCTGGATGCCCTGGAGGTGATCGCGCCGGAAGATCAGCCCGATCTCTTGCGTGTCCTGGCCCAGGACGAGCGCGCCTTCGTGCGCGACGGCATCCTGGCCCTGTTGGGGCGCAATCGCACGCCGGCCGCCGGCCGCGCCTTGCAGATCCTCTTGCCCACCGCGCCAGCCGCCACCCAGACCATCATTCAGCGCGCCTTGCGTAAGCGCGCTCTGGCCGGCGCGCCGGTCGAGCCGCTGCCGGCCGTAGACCCCACCTGGCGTGTCCTCGCCAGCCCGATAGATGGACAGGGGACGCAATCCATCTGGTTCCTGCAAGAGCGCGCCGGCCAGGTGGAATGTCGGTTCCTCAGCGTCCTGCTCAACGATCAGATCGGCGTCAAGGATGCTTTCGGCGGCGATCACATTCAAGGCCAGCATTTTCCGTCGGCCGCGCCTCTGGGCGCCACGCACGCCGTGCCGCTGCACGAGAGCAACCTGACCCTGAACCTGCTGGAAGCGCCCTTCGACTATGGCCGGCGGCGCATCCTGGCCGGCCTGCGGATCAACGCCGAGCGGCGCGCCGCCCCGCCGGTCGAATACCGGCTGCTCAACGACTTCCTGTGGGGCTACCAGTGGGACGAGGCGGCGCGTGCGCCGCAAATGCCGGCGCTGGATGAAGCCGGCGCGGCCCAACTCCTGCCGCGCACCCTGCGTATCCTCGACCTGCCCGATTTCACCACCTGGTTCATGGAAAGCGAGGCGCTGCTGGCCTATGCCGAGCGGGTGCGCGCCCTGGCCTCCACCGGCGGGCCGGTCTCGGTGCCGCGTCCCTGGATTGCCGAGCTGGCCGGCGCGCATTTCGAATCGGCCGAGCGCCGCGCCCTCTATGCAGCACGCCTGAACGCCATGAGCGAGTGGCTGCTCCTGGGCGGGAACAACGAGCCGGCGCGCCTGGCTCGCGCAGCGTCCATGACGCTGGAAAGCACGCCGCCGGCCGAGCATCCCTTCCTGCTGCGGCTGGCGCAAATCGGCCTGGGCGTCGCCATCTCGGCCCTCAGCCAGGGCATGCATCTGCGGATGGGCCGGCCGGGCGAGGATTGACGGCGCTTTCGCCAGGGATAATTTTGCATATCAGATAGCCTATGCTATAATGACTCTTCGTGACCTGCGGCCCCGGTTTCGTCCCAGGCCAATGTCCATGCAAGTCTTCGTCGAGGGGTGAAGAGATGTCCAGCAGCAGCTTGCTTCAGTCCGTAGAGAGCTTTGAGCCGAATCCGAATATCCCGGAGATTCGGTCTGGCGATACCGTGCGGGTTCATGTGCGTATTGTCGAAGGCAATACCGAGCGCATTCAGGTCTTCCAGGGCGTGATCTTGCGTATGCGTAAGGGACGCGGCGTCAACGGCGCGTTCACGGTGCGGCGCATCGCCTCCGGCGGCGTCGGCGTGGAGCGCACCTTCATGTACGCCTCGCCGCGCGTGGAGAAAGTGGAAGTCATCCAGCGCGCCCATGTGCGCCGGGCACAGCTCTACTTTTTGCGCGACCGGCGCGGCAAGGCCGCCCGCCTCAAAGAGAAGCGCCAGGCTTAATCGCCGGCGCGCCGCTTTGAAAAAACAATCCACAGACGACTCGGACTCCACAGCATCACGTCTGTATCCGAGTCATCTGTGGATTTTTCGCGCGCCGAGCCGGCCGCTCAGCCCAGGCTCGTTTCAATCGGAGGGATGACCGTAGCATCGGCCCTGGTGGCCGTCCGAAACTCCAGACGCCCACCAGAGGCGATGCTACGCGGCGTATCGGCGCTTCGGTCCTCTCACCCCATCTGCAAAATGACTTTGGAGAGGCCGGCTTCTTCGGCGGCCAGGCGCTGGAACGCCTCGGCGCCGCGCCGGAAGGGCCACACTTCGCCGGTGAAGGGCGAGAGGTCCACGCGGCCGGCGGCGATCAAATCCAGCGCCGGCGCGAACTCTTGGGTCCCCCCATACGTGCCGATCAGGCGCTGTTCGCGCGTCACCAACCCCTGCGTATGAATCTGCCCCATCTTGGTTACGTTGCCCACGACTACGACGTCGCCGCCCAGGCGCGTGGCAGCCATGGCTGTTTGCACCGTCTCTTCGAAGCCGACCGCCTCGAAGGCCAGGTCTACGCCGCGGCCGGCCGTTTCGCCCACGATATAGGCGGCCGCGTCGGTCCGGGTCGGGTTCACCGTGTGCGTCGCGCCGTAACGGCGGGCGCGTTCCAGCTTATCTTCCAGGATGTCGCTGACGAAGATGCGGCGTGGGCCGGCCTGGCGCATGATCTGCAAGAGGAGCAGGCCGATGGTGCCGGCGCCGACGAGGGCCACATCTTCCATTATTTGGATGGGCCGGCGGCGAAAGGCGTGGTAGGCCACGGTCAGCGGCTCGACCATGGTGGCCTGGATGTCGCTGACGGCCGGCGGGATACGCACCAGCGAGACGGCCGGCACGGCGACGAAGTCGGCCATGGCCCCGTTGACGGACCCGACGCCCAGGACTTTGCGCTGGGCGCACATCTCTGGCCGGCCGATGCGGCAGAACTCGCACTGGCCGCAGCCGGAAGAGGGGATGCCCAGGACGCGCTCGCCGAGTTGGAATTCGCTGACGTCGCTGCCCAGGGCCTCGACGACGCCGGCGAACTCGTGGCCCATGATCATCGGCGGGGTGCGCCGGCCGGTGATGCCGAGATAGCCGTGCACGTCGGAGCCGCAGATGGCGCAGGCTTTGACCCGCACCAGGACATCGCGCCGGCCCAGGGTTGGCAATGGCGTCTCCTGAAAGGCGATTTGTTTGGGGCCTAGATAGACCAGCCCAATCATCGTTGCCTCCTCGTTGTCGGAAGGGATAGGGAAATTATAGCATAGCATTGCATCGCGCGGAAAATCGGTGTATAATAGGAAGCGCTTCTTCCTTTCTTTCCCGAGTTGTCCCGGTTGGTATTCCTCTGGACATTGAAGGAGGGCATAGCGCCATGCGTACGCGAGTTCACTCTGTCGGCAGGTACTTCTGGCTCAGGATCGGTCTCCTGATGCTGCTCCTCGGCTTGGCCGGCGCGCTGACGACGCAGACGGCGCTGGCGGATGAGCCGGCCGGCGCGACAGCGCCCCTCTATGCTCCTTTGGAGCCGGCGCAGGCGCAAGCGGCCGCCCAGGCGCATCTGGAGCGCAAGGGGAGCGCCGGCCACGCCGACGCGTGGGTCGGCGCGACGCTGGGCGAACCCATCGCCCTGTATGACTTGAGCGGCGCGCGCGTCGCCTACCTTTTCGCCGTGCGGCGCGACGGCCAGC
>CAIQJD010000444.1 GCA_903872005.1 uncultured bacterium
CGCCGTTTCGCTGATGACCTCGCCATACCGTTCCTTGATCTCGCCCAGGAACGGATCATAGACGTCCTCTTCGGTGTAGGTCAGGAACATTTCGCGCGGGTCGCCATAGGCAACGTTGGGATTAGAGCCATAGTAAGGGAACGGGCCATTGCGCTGCAAGATGGGCGCTACCGGCCCCACAAGTCTGCCTACGTAGTCAATCGAAGGCTCGATATCCCACGGCATCGTGTTATGCGTCGGCGGAACCGATTCATCAGGAAAATCGGTCAGCGACTGAATGTCGGTGAAGATGAAGTGTTCGTAGTTGAACGGCGGCATCACCGACAACCAATCCTGCGGCTGATAGTCCTGCAACGTGACAGAGTGCTGCGCGATGTAGACCTCTGCCTTGGGCACCGGCGTGCGAATCGTGATGAACTGGAAGCTATCACGCCCTTGCGTGCCAATGGCCGTCACATCGTACTCGTGGCCGTCCACATAGAAGCGCTTCAGGAACCAGGGATCGCCAGGCTCAATGTCCGGCGTGTACGGCGCGCTGTCCATGGACGAGTACGGAGCGCCCAGGCCGCGACCGAGGCGTACCACCGCCGCGTCATGCGCGCTGTCCACGGTGACCAGGTGCACGAAGAAGGGGCTGACCGGCACGACGCCCATGTTCGGCACGGAGGTCTCGGAACCGTGGCGGTCAATGAAGCGGATCGCCCCCGCCGCCAACGTGTGCGAGTGCGCCGGATCGTCGGGCAAGCGGTCGCCCACATAGCGCACCATCAACACGGCGTCGGAGTCGCCCACAGCGCTCAGGGTCACCATGTAGTCGAGGAACATGACGGACTGGCCGGCGCTCAGGCGCACCGGGGCCAGAGCCAGCACAGCCAACTCATCGCCAGATAGCGGGACACCGTCGGTATCCAGCGTATCGCGCGTGTTGTCCCCGTCGAAGTCCAGCCATTGCGAGAGGGGGAATCCCAATGCGCGCGCGAGGCTGTCTTCGCTGTGCACCTGCACGATGTCGGTGGTGCCATCGAAGTTCGCATCCAGACTGGTCAACCCATATCCATAGAGCGCATTGGCGGAAGTAGTATCCACCAACCCACTGCCATTGAATAGGTCGCCCTGGCGCATAGCCATCGGGAAGACGAACTGCGTGGAGCCGGCTTCGCCAGCCCACGGGCGCGGCAACCGCCGGCCGGTCGCCTCTGGATCCCAGGCGGTATCGGTCAGCATGTAGGTGTACTCTTCCATCAGCGCCGGCTGCACCACATCAACCGTTGGGCTGATGATGCCATTCGCATCCATGTCCTTGAACATGTGACGCGGTTCATACCACAGGCGCGGATAGACCTTCTCGGCGCTGTTATTGCCGCCGGCGAAAATCTGCTCGTACAGACGCTGATTTTCGTCAATCGTGTACAGCTCGTTCATCCAGAGCGGATCCCAGGTGATGAAGTCCTTGCGCGGGGCCTGGACGCCCTGAGGATCGGTGATGGACCCCATGTCCGTGTACGGAGCATCTTCCGGGATCCTGTCCGTCTCGGGGTCAAGGGCCGGAGTCGTGCGATCGCCGGCGCCTTCACTGTCGCGACCAAAGATGCGTAGCGTGTTGTACTCGCCCTGGTCCAACTGCTTCGCATCCACCTCTTGTGTCGCGCCTGACAACTTGCCGCTGGCCGCTGCAGGCGCTACAGCTCCACTGGGCAGTACCCCTCCCAGAACCAGCAGTACTGTGATGATGGCACACAGTGCCCGCCAGGCATTTGTACTCCGCATTTGCTTCCTCCTTGCCAGCTCAAAACTATGGTCTGCAATCATCCGCGCGCGTTCGGTTGGTTCAGAACCTTCTATTCTCCGTCACGTCTACATAATATCACACAAACGAGTCAGTGTCAATAGAATCCACAGACTGCGACCAATCCTTAAGTTTAAGAATCCTTGATACCAATGGAAAGCGGTCAGATAGACGCCAGCGCAGGTCGAACAAGGTTGCACTCTCTCGCCGCGCCCGGTCGCGCTCCCCCATACAGGTGAACGGGAAGTTTCATTAACTTTAGGACGCCGCACGAAGAGTGAAGATACGGGCAATGCCGGCGCGATTGCTCAGTCAGGTCAACCCTGGTATAATCGGATCGTTCGCAAGAAACGAGGGGTCTCATGAGCAAGCCAACTCCCTGGGTTCGGAGGCTCGCGCGTTGGGCCGTCATGCTGCCGGCGCTGATGATCCTTGCCGGCGGCCCGGTGTCACCGGCGGCCCAAGAAGCGCTGCCCGCCCCCCCGAGGCTGGCACAGATCTACGCCCCTACCTCCCAAGAGCGCACCGCCTTGGCCGCCCTGGGGCTCGACATCTTCAACGCCGATGAACAGGGCATTGTCGCCCGACTGACGCCGGCCCAGAGCCAGGCCATCATCCAGCAGGGCTACGTGATCCGCTTCCTGCCGGCGACCGCCGCGATCCAGGTAGATAAGTCCTTTCATTACTACTATGGCGCGATGGACCGCATGCGCCAAGTCGTCGCGGCCTATCCCCAGATCACCCGCCAGGTCAGCCTGGGCGCGACCGAAGGCGGCCTGCCCATCTATGCCCTGAATATCAGCGCCCAGCCGGATAGCGCCAAACCGGGCGTCCTCATCTTCGCGCTGACTCACGCGCGCGAACACCTCACCGTCGAGATGGCCCTCTTCATTATCAACTTTCTCACGCAGGAATACGGCCACACAGCGGCAGTCACCAACCTCGTGAACGAGCGCGATATCTGGATCATCCCGGTGCTCAACCCCGACGGCGAGATGTACGACGTTCAGACCGGCTATTACCAATATTGGCGCAAGAACCGCCGGCCTAACCCCAACGGCTCTTTCGGCGTAGACCTCAATCGCAACTTCGGTTATCGCTGGGGCTGCTGCGGCGGCTCCAGCGGCAACCCCGGCGACATGGAGTATCGCGGGCCGGCCCCCTTCTCAGAGATTGAGACGACCCTCCTGCGTCAGTTCGTCGAAGCGCGCCCGCATTTGACCACTTCACTGAGCCTTCATACTTACAGCGAGTTAGTCCTGTGGCCCTATGGCTACACTACCGAGGCTTTGCCGCCCGACATGAACGCCGGCGATTATGCCGCGTTCGTCGCCCTGGGCCAGGAGATGGCGCGTCGCAACGGCTACCGCGCCATGCAAGCCAGCGACCTCTACATCACGGACGGCGGCAGCGACGACTGGTTATATGCGGAGCGTGGCATCTTCGCCTTCACGATGGAGATGTACCCCCGCTACAGCAATCCCGGCTTCTATCCGCCCGGCAACATCATCGCCCGCGAGACAGAGCGCAATCGCTCCGCCGTCGAATACCTCCTGGGGATGGCCGACTATCCCCGGCGCGCCGCCGGCGCCGGCGGGGATATCATCCCGCCGCAAGTGAGTCTGACGGAACCGGGCGCCGGTGCGCGCCCGCCAGCTACCCTGACCCTGCGCGCCCTGGCGCAAGACAACGTTGCCGTCACCTTAGTAGAATTCCTCGTAGATGGCGCGAGCATCGCCCTCGACGCCCAGTCCCCCTTCGAGACCCGCTGGACGCCGCCAACGACAGGCGTGTTCACCCTCCAAGCGCGCGCCTTCGATGCCGCCCAGAATATCGGGACTTCGACCGTGGTGACGACTCTCGTGGGCTTGCCCCAGGCGCTCCCCCTCATCCAGACCGGCTCCCATTGACCGGCCGGCGCCGGCCGCCGGACGCGTCGAGGCCGGGTTCACCATACTCGATGAACCCGGCCTCCCTGTGGTTACTGTCCCACGGTCAACCTATGAAGCGCACGGCTTCGTTAGTGCTGCATCCCTCAGGTCGGCCCGCATGAGCTGCCGGCCGAGCTGCTGCTTCCGCTCGTCTTGTTGCCGCCGGCAAAGCCAAAGAGCGAGAGCGCCTTCCGCACCAGCCCGGAGCCACACTTCGGACAAGTGATCTCTTCCGGTTTCGTGCTGCTCCGCACCAGCTTCTCAAAATGCTCATCGCACTGCTCACACTGATATTCGTAGATCGGCATACGCCACCTCTTGTCTCGCGACTAATTCTTGCGCCCAGGCAAACCTTTGGCGCGGCGGTCCTGATCCACCAGGAACATCAGTTGATACGTATCCACCCCACCGCTGGCCTTCAACTCTCCATTGACCAACACC
The DNA here is from genome assembly GCA_903872005.1 of uncultured bacterium. The sequence continues at coordinate 4,159 of CAIQJD010000444.1, forward strand.
AACGGATAGGCATACTTGTTGGCTTCCACGGCCTGCGCCAGATCAGCATACTGCGCCCGCGTCTCCGGCGTCTCGGCGTCGTGGTATTCGACAGCCACTTCCTCGCCGAACATGCTGTTCAAGAACTGCTTCGCAATCTGCACGGTCTCCTCCGAAGACCGACGTGGGCCTCAGCCATAGCGCGTGCAGGACTCTCCACAGCGATTCCCGATCACTGTGATCTGCGTCTGTACCATTCTCTGCCTCCTGTTTGGACATTATACCCTACCAGGGTATGCCTATTATAGCATGTTCCGACCGGCCTGTCAAATACCCTCATAGCCGCGTGGATGCCGGCGATGCCACTCCCACGCGCTGGCGACAATATCTTCCAACGCCGGCATGCGTGGTCGCCATCCCAACTCGCGCTGAATCTTCTCTGAGCTGGCAATCAGGATCGGCGGATCACCCGGCCGGCGTTCCGTCTCCACCGCCGGGATGGGCTGCCCGGTCACGCGCCGACAGGTCTCGATCACCTGGCGTACCGAAAAACCACTCCCGTTGCCCAGGTTATAGATCAGCGTCTCGCGCTCGGTCAACGCCTGCAACGCCAACAGATGCGCCTCGGCCAGATCATCCACATGAATGTAGTCGCGCACGCATGTCCCATCCGGCGTGGGATAGTCCACCCCAAAGATGTTGATCTGGGCGCGCTGCCCCATCGCCACTTGCAGCGTCAACGGGATCAAATGCGTCTCCGGGTGGTGATCCTCGCCCCGATCCGGCCGGCCACCCGCAGCATTGAAATAGCGCAGCGCCGCATAGCGCAACCCATGCAACTGATGGAACCAACCGAGCATCCGCTCCACCAATAACTTCGACTCGCCATAGGCGCTGGCCGGCTGCAAGGCCGTCGTCTCGCGGATCGGTTCATCGCCGCCGGCGAAACCGTACACCGCCGCCGTCGAAGAGAAGACCACTTTCTGCACGCCGACGTCCAGACATGCCTCCAACAGATTGAGCGTGTGCATCGTATTGTTGCGGAAGTAGCGCGCTGGCGTTTTCATAGACTCGCCAGCCTCAATGAAAGCCGCGAACTGCATCACCGCTTCAATGCCATAGTCCCGCAAGACCCGCTCCACGCTCAGCCGGTCGGCCAGATCGCCCCAGACAAACGTCGCGCCGGCCGGCACGGCCGCCCGGTGTCCCTTGACCAACGAATCGAGGATGACCACGTCATGGCCGGCCTCCAGCAGCCGGCGCGCCGTGGCGCTGCCGATATATCCAGCCCCGCCAGATACCAGAATTTTCATGGGCTTTCTCCGCCTTTCTCCTTCATGCGCTTCCGTGGCGCATCAGACGCGGTAGACCCGCGCCGCGTTATCATGTAGCCACAGGCCGGCCAGGTGCAGCGCGTACTCCGCATCAAATTCGCCGGCCTCGATCCGCTTCGCCAGCGCCGCAGCGACCACCTCGCGTGCCATGACCAGATGCCCATACACCTTGTGCACCGCCACGCGATAGTCGGCGCCAAAAGCGATGATCTTGTTCATAGGCACCAGGTCTATTATTTCATCCAGGGTCCGCACCGTCGTCGTCTGCGAGACGATCGGACACCAGGTAAGGTTGAGCGTGACATTGGGCTGTGTCTTGCCGATCAACGCCGCCTCGCGCCACATCGGCACGCCCAGATGGAACAGGTCGAACTGCACATCGCGCCGGCGCATCACGACATTGAACATGTACGTAACGTCCACCTCGCGGAAGTCGCCAAAGTAGCCGGCGTGCGTCGCCACCGGCACGCCGGCCTCGGCCGCGACGTCCAGACCCTTGTCAATTAGATAGTCCCGCAACGCCGGGAAGTAGCCCGGCTCCGGCGCATGGCGGCGCGCCTCCTGGAACTCCCGCTCGGCCATCCGCGCATCCGGCGGCTGATAGTCGGTGATGAAGAGCTTCAGGGCGACCGCGCCGGCCGCCAGGTCAGCCCGCAACAGGCTCTGGGTGATCTCAACCGCGTCATCCAGGGTGCGGATCGGCCGGCCGCCCAACTGCTCCAGCGAGTCGAGCCGGTCGCGGCCGGCGCTGGATCGGCCGAAGAGCGCGCCGTGCAACGCGAAATGCTTGTCAATCGCCGGCACGCCGCGCAAGATCGGGTCGGTCTTTGCCACCGGTTGGATGATGTTCGTCAGCGCGCGCCGGATCTTGCAGCGCTGCGCCAAGACGCGCTGGTAGAGGCCGGGCCGATTATCGTCCATCACCCGCTCGGCCAATGGATGTATCGTCTGATCGTTGATTTCCGCGATCCCCCACAGATCACGCAGGGTGATCCGCAAGGCCCGCGCATAGGAGCTATGCTGCACGTAGGGCCAGAAGGGACGAATCTGCGGCCACCAGGCGTCCACCGGCCGGTACCCGCCATCCCGCAGCGTCAGCTTGAACGCCGTGGGCATGCCGGCCGACTCCAGATCGTGCCACAGGTAGCCGCCGGCGAACATATTCGGGCCACAATACTCGAAAGCCAGATAGTCCCGCTCCGGCGGCAAATGCTCGTGCGCGTCCACCACCGTCAGTTCAGCAATCGCTTCGTACAAACGTCGGCCCAACGCCGTGAGTTGCATGGGTCAACCTCCTTCAATAGTATCGCTCCCCCCGATCATCTGCTCGATGAGGGGATGGAAGCGCTCATAGCGGAATGCCTCCGCATAGGTCAGGCCGGCGCGCCGGCCCATTTCAGCAGCATGGCCCCGCAAGCCCCAGGCAATGGCGGCCATCTCATCCCCGCCAACCTGGCGCAGCCAGGCGTCCCAATCCAGGCCGGCCAGGCGCGCTTGCCGGCGCATCTCTTCCGTCATGAACACCATCTGGCTGCGATGCTCCGCCAACGCGGCCAGTTTGATTTCCAGCGTCGGCCCAATGTCCACCCACCTGTTTTGTCCCGGCGCAGCGTCGGCATAAAAGTACTTCTCCGCAACCCAATGCGGCGCCAATCCCTCGGCCGCGTGTTGCGGACACAGACCGGGCAGGTGCGCGAAGGCCAGCGCCTCGGCCGCCGCGCGTGCCGTCGCCAGATGATCGGGGTGCGTCTCGTTGACCGCCTGGGCATCTTCGGCAAAGACGATGGCCGGCCGATACGTGCGGATGGCGCGCACGAACTCTGCGCGCAGGACGCCGGCCGGCAAGCGATCCAGCTCGAAATCGGCATGCCCCAGCCATACCGGCGGCTGCGCGCCCAAGACGGACGCAGCGCGCTCTGCCTCTGCGGCCCGCCGGGCGACCAGAGCCGGCCCCGTCTCGTCCAGCGATCCGATGCTGCCATCCGTGGCAATGATCAGAATGACCCGCGCGCCGGCGCGCGCCAGGCCCGCCAACGTGCCGCCGGCATACCACTCGGCGTCATCGGGATGCGGCGCCAAAACCAGGACCGTCACGCCCACCGCCATCAACCCTGCGCCACGCCGGCCTGCGCCGAGCGCCCTTGCTCAGCCCGCTGACGCAGCTCCGCGCGCAACATGCTCACATCGTGGGAGATATAATGCGTTGACAGCGCCAGGAAGACCGCGCATACCGCCCAGGCCGACAGGCAGATCCACAGGATGGCGTTATGCAACGACGAGCGCACCGCAATCAGGCCGGCGATGGACGGCGCGGCCACCGCGCCCAGAGATTCCACGAAGCTCTCCACCGCGTAGGCTGTGCTGCGGACTTCCGGCAGCGTGACATCGTAGATCGTGGCGATGATGTTGGGTGACGAGAAGGGAATGAACAGCGCGCTCAACGCCAACAGCACGCCGAAGAGGAGGCGATCGGAAGTCGGCACGTTCATCGTGAAGAACAACAGCACCGCCCCAATCACGACGCCGGCCGTGCAAACCAACAACCGGCCGCGCGGCGTGCGCTTGAACATGAAATCGCCGGCCGTCCCGCCCACGAAATAGCCCGACGCCAGCACCACCACCGACACGGCCATGGTCGAAAAGACCTCGCCCTGCGCATAGCCACGTTCCTTTTCCAGGTAACGGAAAAACCAATAGGTAATCACATTCCACGGAAAGACGCCGAAGAAGCCCTGCGCGAAGACGAGCAACAGGCTGCGCTTGCGAAACAGGCCGCCCACCAACCGCCAATCGAACTTGTATTCGGTCGTACATTCGCCCAGGCCGGCCAGCTCCGGCTCGCCCTGGCCGCGCGCGGCCTCGCGCACCCCGAAAAAGATGACCGCCGCCAGCAGGACGCCCAACCCGCCAGTGATGTAGAAGACCCCGCGCCAGCCGATTGCGCCCCCCAGAAACAGCCCCAGCAACATGCCGATCAGGTATCCGAATGGTTGCGTGAGTTGCAGAATGCCATAGACTTTGCCCCGGGCGCGCGGTCCAAAGTAGTCACAAATGAGGCTGAACAGACCCGGATACGAGGAATCGTCAATGCCCGTCGAAGCGCGCGTGCCCAGAAACGTGGGAAAGGTCGGCGCGATGGCGCTGAGCCACGTGGTGCTTCCCCAGATCAGCGAAGCCAACGCCAACAACTTGGGGCGGCTGTAGCGATCGTAGAGATAGCCCCACAGGGGATACATGAGCGTGCCCACGAGCAAGGCGCCGGTGAACACGAACCCCATCTGCGCTTCATTGATGCCGAAGGTTTCCATGATAGGCGTGGTCAGCGGGCCAATGAGCAACTTGTCCGACTGATGTAGCAGCATAAAGACAAAGAACACGGCTACTACGAACCAACGATACCGCGATGGCGTCTTCACAGTCGCCTCCTCGTAACGAGGTTTGAACAGCAGGGTTATGCCTATTATACAACGGAATGTCGTTTCGCCATAGCCGGCCTCAAAACGCAATGATTGACAGACCGGCCAGTTGGTGGTACACTTTTAGCGTCTTTTTCCAAAGCGCCTTAACAACCGAGGCAGTCCCCGTGATGGTTCACGGCAACGCTTGAACATACAGGCATCGGAAGAATCGGGCTTCGCAGATAGGGCATCATGGCCGGACTCGATGAAAGGGGGTGACTTACCCGAATCCCTGGCAGTTGAGCAGGGTACGCAAAAGAGGATTGAACTGCAAGGAGTGGAATTGACGTGTTCGGATCGCAGTTACTTCCCGTAAACCTGTAGGAGGCAAGACAGAAAGATGAACAGCATCATCATTTTGGTCATTGGCATCGCGGCCATCGTGCTGGGTTACTTCGTCTATGCGCGAAGAATCAACAGCACCGTCCTCCAGCCAGATCCGAAGAAAGCTACGCCGGCGAAAATGTACATGGATGGCGTTGACTTCACGCCGGCCAACCGCAACGTCCTGTTCGGCTATCAGTTCAAGTCCATCGCCGCGCTCGGCCCCATCCTCGGGCCAATCATCGCCGTGCAGTGGGGTTGGCTGCCGGCCCTCCTCTGGATCATCCTGGGCACATTCTTCATCGGGTGGGTGCAAGACTACTCTGCCATCATGCTCGGCGTCCGCGAAGAGGGGCAGTCCTTCGGCGCTTTGAGTTACCGACTCATTTCGCCGCGCGCGCGCGGCATCCTGATCACGTTCATCTACTTCTACCTGCTGCTCATCATGGGCGCGTTTGGTGTTCAGGTCGGTTTCGGTCTGCTGATCAACCCGGCTGTCCCCCTCGGCGTGATCTTCGCCATTCTCGTCGGCATGCTGGCCGGCCAGATGACCTACAAATGGCGGCAAGACATTATTCTGACCACCGTCGTCACGGTCATCCTCGCCTTCGTCGGCATCTGGC
>CAIQJD010000445.1 GCA_903872005.1 uncultured bacterium
ATCCTTCACCGTCTACCCGCAGACCCAGAGCTTCTTTTGCTTCGGGTGCCGTCAAGGCGGAGACGTTATCGAAGCCGTGAAGCGTCTGGACGACCTGTCCTTCTCGGACGCCGTGCGCCGGCTGGGTCAGGACTACGGCGTCCCCGTACCGCAATGGGATTACCACCAGCGCGCCGCCGAGATCGCGCGTCAGCACGCCTGATGCCACATGGCCACAACCGCATATCACAGCTATGAGGGGCGGATGATCATCCGCCCCTATAGCATTTCCCGAAAGGAGCATTCTCATGCGCGCCATCACCACCATCCAATATCCGCTCGAAGTCGCCTCCGTTCGCCCGACCTGGGGGCCCTGGGAAGTCATCCGCGAGATCACCCAGGAGTATCTCGACCTCTCTGTGTCCTGGTTCCACGTCTCGCAGCGCGACGGCAAGACCGTCTGGGAGGGCGACACGCCCCGCTTCGAGCTGCCGGCGCTGATCATCGCCAAGTCCCTCAAGCGCGAGCGCAGCCAGGATACCATCGGCCGCTTCGGCGACGGCACCGTCCATGCCATGGCCGTGGCCCTACGCCTGGGTTGGCAGCCCGTGCTCTACTCCCACGATCTGGTGATTCGCCCGACCCGCGCCACCATCACCATAGGCGACACGCCGGTCGGCGTCATGGACATCGAAGTCTGCGCGGCCGACGCTCCCCTCGATCACACCCGCTACGAGATCAGCTACGCCGGCCCACTCTTCCAGGAGCGCTTCATCCCCCGCGACGCGCGGCCCCTCGGCAGCCATGATGGCGTGGAATTGCACGCCGGCCGGGGCTTCTTCTGCAAGGGCGTGTGGATTTCGGAGAATGCCCTCGATGGCATCCCCTGCCGCTACGCCTACAACTTCGCCGACCTCAAGCTCACCGAAGACCGCTCCATTGCCGACATCTACGACCTGAAGGCGCGCCTGGTGCGCTTCTGGAAGAACGAGACCGATCGGGCGCTCCTGGAGAGCTTCTGGACGGCGGTGCGCGACGGCTCGGCCGGCGAGGCCAACCTGTGGTTCTCCTACGTCGAGCCGAACCAGATCACCAAAGAGGTGATCCGCACTCTATGGGGCGATGCCGTGGTCGCCACGGATACCTACTGGAAGGGCCAGGCCGAGTACCTCAAGGGGAACGTCGTCAGCTTCTCCAACAACCTCAGCCCGCTGATGCAGAAGGTCTTCCCCACCGACAAGGAGTATGCCCGCCAGATGGGCTCAAGCCTGGGTCGGCGCGCACTGCGCCTGTGTGATCTGGACGCCAAGGAAGATCGCCGGCTCCGGCTCTTGCAGCGGGTCGCCCAGAGGATCACGCCGGGGATCAAGATCAAGGTCGCCGCCATGGAGCCTGACGGCCTCTCCAACGGGCGCTCGGTCGTCATCGCCCAGCACATCCTGGCCAAAGGCGATCAGGAGGCCCTGGCGGTACTCCTGCACGAGCTGGCCCACGACCAGAGCGACGCATCGGACGCCACGGCGCGCATGGTCGACGCGGTGGCCGGCGTCGGGGCGCAGATCATCCTCAGCTACGCGGTACGCAACTGAACTGATGAGCCAGAGAGAAAGGAGCACTCCCCATGTCCTATCGCAC
>CAIQJD010000446.1 GCA_903872005.1 uncultured bacterium
CGCTGGCCGGCGCGGCGCAGCGCCTCGGCCAGTTGAAACGAGAGCGACTCCATCACGGCATAGATCGGCTTATGCCATTTGCGCCGGCCGGCATACTCGATGGTCATCTCATAGTCGTATGCTTCGTCGAGGGTGGCGTGCAGACCCACCAGGACGGCGCGCGCCCACGTCGGCGCGCCCGGCGCGTGGGGCCGGGCGACGCCGGCGGCGTCGTAGCCGATTTCCAGGGCCAGGGCTTTGGCGGCCGGGGCGGTCAGGGTCATGGCTTGCCTCAGCCGGCACGCGCCCGTTCGCTGGCGCTACACCGGCACGCACCAGGGGCGATAGCGGGCGACCTGGCCGCGCACGACGTCGAAGTAGAGGTCGCGCAGGCGAGCGGTGGTCGGCCCCATCACGCCGGCGCCGATGAGCCGGCGGTCAATCTCGATGATCGGCACCAGTTGCACGCCGGTGCCGCAGAAGAAGACCTCATCGGCGGTGTAGATTTCGCTGCGGTCAATGCTGCGCTCCACCGTCTCCAGGCCCAATGCTTCTTTGGCGATGGTGATGATGGTATCGCGGGTGATCCCTTCCAGGATGTTGTCGGTGACGGCCGGCGTGATGAGCTTGCCGCCCTTGACCATGAAGATGTTCTCGGCGCTCCCTTCGGAGACGTGGCCGTCGTGGGTCAGGACGATGGCCTCGTCGAAGCCATTGAGCAGCACTTCGGATTTCGCCAGGGCCGCGTTGACGTAGGAGCCGGTGATCTTGGCGCGCGCCGGCACGGCGTTGTCATCCACGCGCCGCCACGATGACGTGCAGACCCGCGCCCCGTCGGACGCCGAAATATACTGGCCGAAGGGGACGCAGAACATGGCGAAGGCGTCGCGCAGGCCGTGCAGGCGCACGCCGATCCCCTCGGCGGCCTTGTAAGCCAGGGGGCGAATGTAGGCGTCTTCGCGGAAGCCTTCGAGGCGCAACAGCTCGATAGTGATGTCGGTCATCTGTTGGGCCGTCAGGTTGAGCTGCATCTGCAAGATGCGCGCCGAGCGCAACAGGCGCTCGTAATGCTCCATGGGGCGGAAGATCAGCAGCCGGCTTTCGGCCTGGCTCCAATAGGCGCGGATGCCCTCGAAGCAGCCGGTGCCATAGTTGAAGGCGTGAACGGCGATGCTGACCTTTGCCTCTTCCATCGGGACGATCTGCCCTTCAAAGTAAGCGTAGCGAGTCATCGGTCCTATTCTCCTCCATTGAGATCGGACTGCCAGCTTTGCAGTCGTTGCAGCAGCTTATAGTCGGTCATGTCCAGGCACAGGGGCGTGACCGAAATGAATCCGTTGGCGATGGCGCCGATGTCTGTGCCGTCTTCGGGGATGCCGGAGGGGGGCGCGCCGCCGATCCAGTAGTAGTCGCGGCCGCGCGGGTCTTGCCGGCGGATCAGGGCATCATTGTATAGCCGTTTGCCCAGCCGCGTGAAGAGGACGCCCCGAATGTGCGCCGCCGGCGCGACCGGCACATTCACGTTCAGGAAGGTATTGGGGGGGATGCTCTCGGCCAGGACGCGCCGGGCCAGGCGCGCCGCGAAGTGGGCCGCCGGCGCGAAGTCTTTGTCGCCCTCGTAGCTATCCAGCGAGACGGAGATGGCCGGCAGGCCGGAGACGACGGCCTCCATGGCGCCGGCGACCGTCCCGGAATAGGTGATGTCATGCCCCACGTTGAGGCCCTGGTTGATGCCAGAGATGACCAGATCGGGGGCCGGCTCGATCAGGCCCAGCATCGCCAGGCCGACGCAGTCGGAGGGCGCGCCGGTGGTGGTATAGGCCGGCGTCCCATCGGCCAGGGTCACTTTCCAGGCGCGCAATGGCTTGTGCATCGTCTTGCTGTGGCCGGCGGCCGACCAGTTGTGGTCTGGCGCGAAGACGGTGACGCGCCCGATGGGGTCCAGCGCGCGCTTAAGCGCCAGCAGCCCTGGCGCGAAGACGCCATCATCATTGGTGACGAGGATATGCGGTTGTGTGTTCACTCGGCTCTCCCGATGCAGTGAATGGCAGTCGAACGGGTATCAGATCTTCGTCCCGCAGGCCGGGCAGAACACGCCGACGGCCGGCAGTTTCGTGCCACAGTTGGGGCAGAAGGTGGGACGGGCGGCCGGCGCGACAGGCGCGGCTGCGGCAGGCGTCGGCTCGACTACCGGCTCAATGGCGGGCGCCGGCGCGGCGACGGGGGCCGGGGCCGGCGTGGCCGGAGCCGGTGCGATGAACTGCGTTGCCTCGGCGGCGGCGAGCTGCTCTTCTTTGCTCTTGAGCATCTGCGTCAGATCGCTCAGGCGCGCCAGTTGCATGTCCAGGCCGGGCAGATTGATCTCATGGCTGGCATAGAGCGTCACGGCCTCTTCGCCGATCTCGACCAGCAGACTACGGCGGTCATGCTTGGCCCGTTCCACTTCGCTCCGTAGCGTGTTCACTTTCATGAGCTTGTCGGTCTCGAACTGGGCGCGACCGACGCCGGTTTCAACGCTCTTGACGACCTTATCCAGGAAACCCATAGTCACCTCCGGGGCGCGCCGGCCGGGCGGCCGGCTTGCGATTGGCGTTACTATAAACGGCAGCGCGCTTCCTGTCAAGTGACCAGGCCGGCGGTTTTGGTCTTGGTCGCAATCGCGCATCGGCGTGCCAATTCGCCCACTTTCGTGTTATAATAGGGAGGATAGGAGGAGACGTCTCATGCCCTTGAACTTGCCATTCCGGCACAATGAGCAATTGCGGCGAGCGTTGGAAAAGATCAACGCCGACGCCGAGCTGCATCAACTTTGGAAGTGCGCCAACATCAATGCCGTAGATCGCTCGGCGATCAGCGACCACGGTGAAGTGCATATTCGCATTGTAGCCAACGCCGCCTTGCGGATGCTGCGCCTCCTCATTGAAGCCGGCATTCAGACCAGCATCGAGAAGAACTACGGGCTGACTCAGGCAGAAGCTGAAGTCGTCGTCGTGCTGGCGGCCTGTTTCCATGATGTCGGCATTGCCATCCATCGCGATGCCCACGAGACCTACAGCCTCTTCCTGGCGCTCCCCAAACTGCGCGAGTTGTTGCGCGAGCTGTACGAAGAACCGACGCGCACCATTATCCTGGCCGAAACGCTGCACGCCATGATCGCGCACAGCTCTGAACAGACCTGTCTGACGCTGGAAGCCGGCGTCGTCAAAGTGGCGGACGCGCTGGACATGACCCAGGGGCGCTCGCGCATCCCCTTCCAGGCCGGCGCGGTCAACATTCACGCCATTTCGGCGGCGGCCGTGGACAAAGTCAGCATCGAAAAAGGCGATAAGCGGCCCATTATGATTGAAGTGAGCATGAGCAACTCGGCCGGCATCTTTCAGCTCGATGCGCTGCTCAAGCGCAAGCTCCAACACTCCACCATCGCGCCCTACGTCCAGGTGCGAGCGCAGATTTTGGGCGAGACGGAGAAACGGCTGCTCGATGTCTATAACATCGGCGCGCCAAATGATTGACGCGTCGCGCATTACGTGGTATTATGAGCGTTCGGAAACGCGACAGCACTTCCAGGAAAAGGTTTGCCCATGGAAAAACTCGAATTGAAAGGCGCCCCCGAAACACAGAACCTGGCCCGTTGGTTGGTCACCCTGTTCTTGCAGAGCGGGTTCAGCTTTGCCCTGGATGCGGATATTGTCCTGGGGCAACAGGATTTGGCCGACTATTTGGCGATACAGGGGCTTGGGCGTGATCGTGAGGCGCTCGTGACCGGGTTGGAGCAGGCGGTGGCGGAGAACAGTCGCCTCTTCCGCCGGCGCGAGACGGCGGCCGGGGTCGAATATGTGGCCCGCAAGCGCACCCTGGTCGAGCCGGCGCGGCCGGCCGCGCCGGCCCCCAAACCTGCGCCGCGCCCGGCGCCCGCGCCGGCTGTAGACGCGGACGCGGGCGCGCCGGC
>CAIQJD010000447.1 GCA_903872005.1 uncultured bacterium
ATATTCTACGTATCTGGCCGCATCCGGTCGCGCCGGCCGCGCGGGTATGTTTCAGGTTGGGGCGAGTGGTAGTATAGCGCCTTGTGCGCGTCTGGCCGGACGCCAGGACGCCCACAAGGGGCTAAACTACGATAGCCCCGCTGCCCATCTCTCAAAATGTGAAACGCACCCGGCAATATAAAGACGCCCTGGGAGGCTACATTGACCTCCCAGGGCGTTGACGACGAGCGAGCGTCTTCCGAAGAGACTACGCCTGCTGCGCCTTCTTCTCGGCTTCGGCGGCGAGGATCTTGGAAATGGTGCGATACGCCTTCAGGTAGTTGGCAGAGAAATCATCCTTGCCCAGGGCCAGGTCGGCGATGGACAGGGGCAGGCGCGCCTTCTTCGGGTTGACGATGGGGCAGTTCAGGCCGGCCATGACCGCCATGGCGAAGAAGCCGGCGTTGATCTGCTCGCGCTCGGGCAGGCCGAAGGAGATGTTGCTGGCGCCCAGGGTGATGTTGTTGCCCAGCTCGGCGCGCACCAGCCTGATGGTGTCCAGGGTCAAGAGGCCGGCCTTCGAGTCGGCGCCCATGGTCAGGGCCAGGCAGTCAATGATCACGTCCTGGCGGGCGATGCCCAGGGCTTCGGCGCGGCTGACGATCTTGCGGGCAATCTCCAGGCGCTTGGCCGCCTCGTTGGGGATGCCGCTCTCGTCCATCGTCAGGCCGATGACGGCCGCGCCATACTGCTTAATCAGGGGCAGGATGCGGCTGAGGGAGCGCTCTTCGCCGTTGACCGAGTTGACGATGGGCCGGCCGGGGGCCACCGGCAGGGCCGCGGCGATGGCGTCGGCATTGGAGCTATCAATGCAGATGGGGACGTCCACCGTCTCCGCGACGACCTTGACGGCCTTCGGCAGGAGATCCACTTCGTCCACGCCGGCCGCGCCGACGTTGACGTCAATCACGTGCGCGCCCTCGGCTACCTGGGCCAGGGCCTCGGCGCGGACGTACTCCAAATCGCCGGCGACCAAAGCCGCCGCCAGTTTCTTGCGTCCAGTGGGATTGATGCGCTCGCCAATGATGACGGTCAGCCGCTCCGGGCTGATGACGACCGTTTTGCCGGTGCCTTTCAGAATCGTTTCCATGGTTAGACAATCTCCTCTCGTTACATGAAGCCAGTATTGGCCGCTCTGTACGCTGCTAGTATGCTGTGAATATATCACTTGTAATCATACCAGCAAATCGCCCACTTGTCAAGAAGGGAGCCGGCCGCCCCGCCGGCCGCGTTCCCTACGTTGCCATACTCCGACCCATAGGACTCTATTCTCATTGACTATACGTTCAGATATTTTAGAATAGGATATGTAGTGTAATGGAGGGTAGTATGAGCAACAGATGGTTCTCTCTGCTGGCCTTGACGGCGCTGCTAACCGGTTTGTTGATCGGCGGCGCGCTGCCGGCCGGCGCATCCAGGCCGATTCCCGTACCCACAGACCATGAGCCGGCCTTCGTCCCCGGCGAGGTGGTGGTGGGTTTCGCGCCGGGCCTATCGGCCCAACAGCGTCAGACCGTGCTTGATTCTCGCAACCTGCGCGTGCTGCGCGATCTCGACAAATTGGATGCCAGCGTCATCGAGACGCCGGCCGGCGCCGAAGAGGCGACCGCAGCGGCCCTGCGCGACCTGGCCGGCGTGGCCTACGCCGAACTGAACTACCTGGCGCAGGCTTTCGGGACGCCCAACGACCCCTCGTTCGGCCAGCAATGGAACATGCGGAAGATCAATGGGCCGGCGGCCTGGGATGTGACGCCCGGCAGCGCCGACACCGTTGTCGCCATCGTGGATACCGGCATTGACCTGGAGCATCCTGATCTACAGGCCAAGATCGTCGCCGGCTATGATTTCGTCAACAACGATGACGTGGCGCAGGATGACCATGGGCATGGCACCCATTGCGCCGGCATTGCCGGGGCCATCAGCAACAACGCGGTGGGCGTTGCCGGCGTCAACTGGCAGACGCGCCTGATGCCGGTGAAAGTGCTGAATGATGCCGGCTCTGGCTTCTACTCCGCCGTCGCCGCCGGCATCGTCTGGGCGGCCGATCATGGCGCGACCGTCATCAGCCTGAGCCTGGGCGGCAGCGCCGCTTCTACTACCTTGAGTGCCGCAGTCAACTACGCCTATACGCAGGGCGTCGTGATCGTCGCGGCGGCCGGCAACGGCTATACCAGTGGCAATGCCCCCACTTACCCGGCGGCCCTGCCCAACGTCATCGGCGTGGCCGCCACCACGACGACCGATACGCACGCGTATTATTCCAACACCGGCGCGTATGTGGACATCGCCGCGCCGGGGGGCGACAGCAGCGGGCTGATCCTTTCAACTTTATGGACGTCTGGCGGCCACAGCTATGGCTCGCTGGCCGGCACCTCGATGGCGACGCCCCATGTGGCCGGCCTGGTCGCGCTGCTCAGGGGCATTGCGCCGGCGCTGACGCCGGCAGAGGTCGCGACGCTGATACAGTCCAGCGCGGTGGATCTGGGCGCGGCCGGCCGCGACGATGTCTTCGGCTGGGGGCGTATAGATGTATTGGCCGCGGTGCAGGCGGCCAGTAGCCCGGCCCCGACGGCAACCCCGACCTCCACCTCCACGGCAACCCCGCTCCCGCAGCCCACGGCGACATCCACGTCCACGCCGCTGCTAACAGCCACATCTACGGTGACGCCGCAGCCGACCTCCACCTCCACGCCGGCGACGGCGTACCTGGTGCGCGTGAATGCCGGCGGGGTGCGCTACACGGATCGGGGCGGCCGAGTCTGGCTGTCGGATCGGCCCTACACGGCCGGCTCTTGGGGCTATGTGGGCGGCATTGTCCGGGCGACGACGAGCCATCTCCCCAACACGCTGGATGACCCGCTCTACCGCTCTGACCGCAACTGGAGCAGCGGCGGCCTGCCGGGCTATCGCTTCGGCGTGCCCGATGGCAGCTACGAGGTCACGCTCCGCTTCGCCGAGACGTATTGGAACGCGGCCAACAAGCGCGAGTTCAGCGTGGGGTTGGAGGGCGTCATCCGGCTCTCGAACTATGACATCTTCGCCGCGGCCGGCGGCAAGAATCGGGCCGCGCCGGATCAGGTCTTCGTCGTAGACGTGGCGGATGGCGAGCTGACCATAGACTTTGTGCGGATCCTGGATATGCCCAAGGTCAACGCCATCCAGGTGCGGCGCATCTTGTAGCCGGCGTCAGTATTGTGGCTCGCGGCTCAATATCGTCACGACCAGCGTGGTGAGCTGGCCGGCCGCGCCCAGCTTGGCCGGCTCAATGGCTTCCAGGGCGTCGGCCGGCGTATGCGCCAGGACGTCCGCGCCGTCCCAACTGACATAGGCAGTCAACGCCGAGCGCTCGCCGTGGCCGGGCCGCGCATAGAAACCGAAGTGCGGCCCGCGCCCGCGCGCCGTCGTCCCGATGCCCAGTCGCTTGCCGGCGCTCTGGAAGAGCTGATTGAGCCGGAAGCTGCTCCCCTGGCCCAGGGCCAACGCATCGCCGGCGCCGGCGCCCACCCCGCTCAACTCAATCACCGCTTCCACATCCAATTGATCGAAGCCGGGCTTGGCGCCCATCATGTTGACGACGCTCAGGCCGTCGTAACGCTCGCCGTTGCCCCAGACTGCGAAGACAATGGTCTTCTTGGGCGGATAGGGGCCTTGTTTCAGGACGCGCGCCAACTCTAGCAGCAGGGCGACACCGCTGGCGTTGTCATTGGCTCCCGGGTAGAGCGTCCCATCCGGCGCAACGCCCTGGCCGTCATAGTAGGCGCTGATCAGGATCACCTGGCTATCCAGCGAGCGGCCGCCGGCGCTCTTCGTGAAAGAGCCGCTGCCGGGGATGAAGCCGAGGACGTGGGAGAAGGTCTGTTGCTTGGCCTTGTCAATGTCCGAGAACTGGCGGATGAAGTTCCCGGCCAGGTTGATTTGCAGATGCACTCGGGCGCCGGCCGGGGTGGCAAAGACCTCGCCGGTCGGCAGGGTTGCGCCCTGTTGTTCCAGCTCTGCCAGGGAGCTGCCGCTGGAAGCCAACAGGCGCTCGGCCACGGCCGGCGTGATGACCAGGACTGGCTTCCCATCGCCCTCCGTGAGCGAGACCTGGGCGTAGGCATAGCGCCGGCGCAGGGCGGCCGGGTCGGCGCTGACCACCAGGACGCCGGCGGCAGCTTGCAGGGAGAGGCGCTCAATCTGCGCTTCGGGGATCAGCGCCACGCGTTTCTCCAGACGCAGGCTGCGCTGGCGCGAGGAGAGCTTGGCGTTGCGTTGCGCCCCGATGCGGGTCATCAGCGGCGCTTCCAGAGGCGCGCCGGCCGCTTCGGGATCCGGCCCCAGCGCCACGCCGACGACCGGCCCACTGATGTCGCCCCACGTATTGAATGGCCCGCCCAGCTCCACGAAATCAATGCCATAGCGCAGACTTTCGATGACCTGCCCGCCGGCGTCCAGCAACTCCAGGCGCGGCATCTCCTGCTGGTAGTAGAGCCACTGCGTCTCTTTCTGGAAGTAGGTCTCTTTCTCGCCGGCCGGCTGCAAGCCGATCTCTTCCATCTGCTGGGCGATGTAACGCGCTGCGGCTTCTGCGCCGAGGGTGGCGGCCTCGCGGCCCTGGTCGGCCGGCGCGGTCAGGGCGCGGATATGCTCTAGCGTCTTCTCCGTATCGAACTGGCGCGCTTGCGCCTGGTAGACGCCCAGGGGGGCTGTGCCGCGCAAGAGCCAGACCAAGCCCACGATGACGAGGGCCAAAGTCGCCAGGGTGTAGCGGTTGAGCAGCCGGCCGATATGGAAGCGGCTCTCGATCAGGAAGCGTCGCAGCCCTTCGCCCCATACATTGAACGCCATGATGGCGAGGAAGAAGGCCGCGCCGGGATACCAGGCCATCCAGGGGCAACTGCGTAGCCAGTCGCGGATATTGGCCAGGAGCGCGCCCCATTCGGGGACATCGGAGAAGAAGGCGACCACTGGCAACATGCGGCCGGTCTCGGCATACATCACCTTGAAGCCGCCGCCGAGGAAGACGTTGAGGAAGCCCAGCTCCGCCAGGAGCATCAGGACGCCGCCCATTTCCAAGATCGCCAGGGGGAGCAGGGTATTCAGCAGGTTCGGGACGACGTGTTGCGCCAGGAGGCGCGCCGGCCCGGCCCCGACAGCTCGCGCCGCCTCGATATATTGTTGCGGTCGAATGCGGATGGTCAGGCTCCGCACGACCTGGGCCACCTCGCCCCAGCCGACGACGCACAGGGCGATGACGAAGACCGACGTCCCCTTCTGAATGCCCAGCGCCTGAATCAGGATCATGGCGAAGAGGGTGATGGGAAAGGCGGCCCACGCGCTGATGGCGCCGACGATCAGCCGGTCGAACCCGCCGCCGCGCTGCCAGCCGGCCAACATTCCCAACGTGGCGCCGACCAATACGCGCGCCAGCATGGCGAAGAAGGCCAGGGAGAGGGTCTGGCGCGCGCCGGCCAGCA
>CAIQJD010000448.1 GCA_903872005.1 uncultured bacterium
CCCTAGTATCATGCAACTGGGTGGCGGAGAGGCCGGACCCGCCCCAGGGTGCTCGAACCCGGTCTGTAGATGGGCCGAACCCGCCACCCAGTGCTATGATAGATGTTCAATCCGGGCGCACATCGCTGCCGAAACCGTACCTCCGCCCCCAGGTCTTGAGCCTGTAGGTAGACTGGTTGTGCTGGGCCGTTGGCCCCAGCCTGAGAAAACGCAGAGAAACGAGGGCTTCGAGCCCGCATACTAGGTCGTAAGGGCCCTCAGGCTGTTCAGCGTCGGCGCGCTATCATCACAGAAGGTACAACATGGCACACAACCTCTATGTCGGCGTTGATATCGCGCAAGCCAAGTTCGATGCTGCCGTTTGGCAGGATGCAACGGGTACAGCCCTGAAAGCGTTCCGCAATGACGCCAGCGGTTTTGCGCAGCTCGCGGAACGCCTGTTAGCCTTAGCGCCCGCGCACGACACGCAAATCGTGCTGGTGCTTGAGCCGACCGGCGGTTACGAGTTGGCCTTGGTTGCGTTTGCCTACGACCACGGCTGGCAGGTCTGCCTGCCCAATCCCAAACAAGTGCGTGACTTTGCCAAGGTTTCCGGCCGGCGGGCCAAAACGGATGCGCAGGACGCCCTGCTGCTGGCCCAGTTTGGCGCCGAACAAAAACCCGAGCCGCAGGCCGAACTACCGGCGCCGATTCAGGAACTGCTGGAGTTGCTGCAGCGTCGCGAGGACTTACAGCAACTCCAGCGGAGCGAACGCAATCGTTTGCTCGGCTTTCAACAGCGGCCACGGCCGGCCCAGGCGGTCAGCGCAAGCCTCGAACGGACGATCGGTGCCCTGGAGGCTGAACTGGCGGCCATCGAGCAGGCCATCGCTGATCTCCTGACCCAGAACCCGGACCTCAAAGGCGAGGCCAAACGCTTGCGTTCGGTCCCCGGTATTGGCGAGCGGAACGTCTTACCCATTCTGGTTTTGTTCTACCGCTGGCAGGCCCGCACCGCCGGGCGCGGCACGCCCAAAGGCCTGGTCGCCTTCGTCGGCCTGGATCCGCAACCCTACGAGAGTGGCCGCAGCGTCCACAAACGCGCCACCATCTCCAAGATGGGCGATCGCTCGGTACGGCGTTACCTGTACCTGGGTGCGCTCGGCGGTGTCCGTGGCAAGAATGCCTTGCGCTACTTCTACAAGCGCCTGGTCAGCCGTGGCAAGGCTAAACGCTTGGCCCTGGTGGCAGCCGCCCATAAGATCCTAACCTGGGCGTGGGCCGTTTTTTCCCAGGGTGTTGACTTCGATCCCTCTCGTTTCCCGCAAGAGGAACCTGCCGCCATTTGACAGGCATGAGAGAATCTACGCGCGGCAGAACTGGGATACGCATGTTCGGATGTTTGACCCGCGTCTGCCCAACGGCTATAATGCATTACAGTGTCAAGCGAAGCTCGTGGCCACGCACTGTTTCCTGACCAGGAGGCCCCTCATGAAGCCCTTCCGCAAGCACGTTGCCATTGCCATCGACGGCGGCGGCATCCGCGGCGTGATCGTGACGCGCGCACTGACCCACCTCGAAACGCATCTCGGCCAGCCGATCAGCCGCATCTTCAGGCTGGCGGCCGGCACGTCCACCGGCTCGATCATTTCGGCGGGGATCGGCGCGGGGCTGACCGCCATCCAGATGCACGAGTTGTACGTCTCGCTGGGCGATATCATCTTCAAGCAAACGCTGCGCAGCAAGCTATGGCTGCTCATGAAGTACCGCTATCCCCACGGCCCGCTCGAAGCCGCGCTGAAGAAGCATATCGGCGATGGGACAATGGGCGACTTCTGGCAGACAGACCCGCCCACTGACGTGGTGATCACTGCCTTCGACCTGGTCGAGAATCGCACACGCTTCATCAAGCCGTGGAAGCC
>CAIQJD010000449.1 GCA_903872005.1 uncultured bacterium
GCCTAGCGTGAAAGTGGGGGCTTGACAAGCGCAGAAACGGGTGTATAATGTTTGCTAGAATGATGATTCTAGTGAGGCAAAACGACATGGCCGATTCTGCGCTTATCGTCCGTGAACCTGCGGAGCTGATGACGCCGACGCCAGTTGACAAGACGCCGGCGGGGGCTTACCTTGCGGGCCTGCGGAAAGGCAATGGACAAAAGACGATGGAAGCGGCCCTCGACGCGATGGCCGGCAAGATGAGCGGGGGCAAGTATAATCGCCTCACCTTCCCCTGGTGGGAAGTGCGCTATCAACACGTCGCGGCCCTGCGGGGCTGGCTTGCCGAACGGTATGCGCCGGCGACGTGCAACAAATGGCTTGCGGCCCTGCGGGGCGTCCTACGGGCGGCCTGGCGCTTGGGCCTGATGTCGGCCGATGACTTGGGGAAGGCGCTTGACGTTGCGCCAGTGCGGGGCGAGCGGGTGCCGGCCGGGCGGAGCGTGGCCCCCGGTGAGATCGTCGCCCTGATGAAAACGTGCGCGAACGACCCGACGCCGGCCGGCGCGCGAGACGCCGCGATAATCGCCTTGTTGTATGGTTGCGGCTTGCGCCGGGCGGAGCTTGTCGCCCTGGACTTCGGGGACTACATCGGGGGCAAGCTGCGGGTGATCGGCAAGGGCAACAAAGAGCGATGGGCGTATCTGGCCAACGGGGCGGCGCGTGCGATGGGCGACTATCTGACTGTGAGGGGCGACGCGCCGGGGCCTCTCTTCTGGGCTGGGCGGCGGGGCGGGCATCTTGTGCCGGGGGATCGGCTGACCACACAAGCGGTATTCGTGATCCTGCGGAGCCGTGCGAAGGCTGCCGGCGTGGCGGAGCTGTCGCCCCATGACATGCGGCGAACGTTTGTTGGCGACCTGCTGGACGCCGGCGCGGACATTGCCACAGTGGCGGCCCTTGCCGGCCATGCGAACGTGACCACGACCGCGCGCTATGATCGGCGGGGCGAGCGGGCCAAAGAGCAAGCGGCCGGCCTCTTGCCCGTGCCGTACTTCGGGCGTGGGCTTGTTTGACATAAGGTATTAGACTGCTTGCTAGAATGAGTAGTTACGTTACATAATAGTCATAGTGCGAAGTGAATTTCGGCCCTTTTCGGCCCCTGCTGGCAAGGGGCAAGAGGCGCATTGACATAAGCATAGCATGGCCTTGCAAGGCATTGCAATGCATGGGGGCGGTATGCGAGTAGTGGCAATCGCAAATCACAAGGGCGGAACTGGCAAGACGGCGACATGCCAGAACGCCGGCCATGCGCTCGCCGGGCGAGGCCTGCGGGTGTTACTCGTTGACCTTGACCCGCAAGGATCGCTTACGCTGGCCTGTGGCGTGAAAGACGCGGCGGGGCGGAGCATGGCCGGCGTGATCGGCGGAGCGTCGCCTGGGGGCCTGGCCATGTGCGAGGTGTTGCGCGAGCTGGGGCCGGGCCTGTGGATTGCGCCGGCTGATATTGACCTTGCGGCTTGCGAGCTGGGCTTGATTTCACGGCTGGGGCGCGAGGCTGTGCTACGCAAGGCCATGCATAGCCTTGCATCGCAATTCGACATTGCCCTTATAGATTGCCCCCCCAGCTTGGGCCTCTTGACCGTCAACGCCCTGAGCGTGGCCGATGCTGTGCTTGTCCCATCGGCCCCCACGCCGGCAGACCTGCGGGGGACACGGCTTTTCCTGGAAAGCGTCGTCCAGGTGCGCGATGCGCTTAACCCGGGCCTGCGGGTGTTGGGGATTCTGCCGACATTCTACGATGGGCGGCTTGCCTTGCATCGCGATGCATTGCAAGCCATGCAAGCGGCCGGCTTGCCCGTGCTTTCGGTTATGATCGGGCGGAGCGTCAAGGTTGCGGAGGCGGCCGGCGCTGGCCTGGCCCTGGCCGACTATGAGCCACGCAACGCCCAAGCGGCGAACTACGTCCAGCTCGCAGAGGAGATTTTGCAATGCCTAAGCCGGGACTGACAGACCTTTTCCAGCGAACTGAGGCGAGCGCCCCAGCTCCTACGGCCCCAGCGCCCACGCCGGCCGGCGTCAAGGATCGCATTGTAAGCGTCGGCGTCGGCTTTCGTCTGACTGAGCTGGCGGAGCTTGACCGGATCGCCGGCGAGCGTGGTGTCAAACGGAACGCCCTGATAACTGGCATCGTCCGCGCCTGGCTTGCCGAACATGCATAGCATGGCCTTGCCGGCTGTGCATTGCCGGCCATGCATTGCAAGGCGAACATTTGCGCGAGCAACATTTGACGCGCGGCGCGAGCTGTGGTACTATGTGGGTGTAACGCCGGCATATCAGCGCACAGTAGGGTTTGCACCGTGTTCCGTTTGTGCGTTGGCACGCCCGTTACAATCGGGGGGAGATCGCACAAGCGGGAGGAGGCGGACGCTGGCCAGTGGGGCGGCGTCTGTGCTGACTTCCGTTTTTTGTTGCAGAATTTAAGGCTTGCCCTCTGGACAAAGCCTTTGCGAGATGCTATCATGGGGTAGAAAAGGCGAGGGGAAGGGCGCTTAGCTTGCCGGCGGACGCCCTCCCCCTAAGTACAAAAAACGCGGAGTGCGTTTGTCGCGTCGCGTTTCTGTGATACATTGTAACCCATCGTTGGGTGTGTTGTCAAGAGCCGCCGGCCGGGGATTGCCCCGCGCCGGCTTTTTTTTAGATTAGGCCGGTATACCCGGCGAAAGGATGGCACACATGGGCGAGACTGAGGAAGTGATGACGTTTCGGCTTGACCCGGCAGACAAGCGGGCGCTGAAGGCCATTGCACGGGCGGCGGATCGCACGCCGGGCGCGGAGGTGCGCCGGATCGTGAAATTGTGGATCCGCGGCGAGCTGCAAGAGCGCCGGCCGGCGACACGGCCGGCTGGGGAGGCTGCCCATGACCGATGACACGGTACTGGAAAAGCACGACGCCCCGGCTGGCATCCGGGGCGACGGCGACGGCGAACTATTGGACGTGACGACTGGACATAGTGTACTCGAATTCCCCGGCCGTGTCAAGGGGGCCGTTGACACGGCACTGGCCTACCTTGCGGCCGGCTTGTGTGTTCTGCCTGTGCTGAAGCATGAAAAGCGCCCCGATAAAGACATTTGTGGCAACTGGAAAACTTACGAGACGCAACGCCCAACGGAGGTCCAGGTACGTCGGTGGTTCGCGCGCTGCGATGGGATCGGGGCTGTGGCGGGGGCAATCTCCGGCAATCTCGAAGGTCTTGACTTCGATGACCCGACGCTGTACGCGCCGTGGTGCGCGATGGTTGAGAAAATGCAGCCGGGGCTTGTGGGCCTCTTGACCGTTGACGAAACACCCCGGGGCGGCAAGCACGCTTACTATCGGTGTCCTGAGATTGCCGGCAATCAAATTCTGGCCCAAGCGCCCGGCCCTGCCACTGATCCAGGCAAGAAGCGAGAGCCAATTACTCTGATCGAAACGCGCGGCGAAGGCGGCTTTCTGGTTATCTCCCCCACGCCGGCAAGTTACGCGCCAGAGGCAACGCCACGCCCCTGGCGTTGCGTGCAAGGGAGCTGGACAACAATCCCCGTTATCACGCGCGAGGAACGCGCTATCATGCTGGACGCGGCGCGTTCTTTCAATCGCTATGCCCCTGATGCAACAATCAACGCCCCCAAGCAATCAAGAGCGGAGCCGGCCGGGGATCGCCCCGGCGACGACTACAATGCACAAGCTGATACGCTGGTGCCGGCCCTGTTGGCAACGCACGGCTATGTGCGGGTGACCGACACGCTTTGGCGGCGTCCGGGCAAAGATCGTGGTTGGTCACTGTCGTGGAATCACATACCTGGCCGGCTGTTCTGTTGGTCAACTTCGACGCCCTTTCCGCAAGAACGCGCCGTTGACGGCTTCGGCGTCTATGCCATTTTGGAACATGGCGGCGACGTGGGGGCGGCGGCGCGCGCGCTTGGGGCGGCCGGCTATGGCAAGCCGGCAACGCGGCCGGCCGGCGACGCGCCGGCGGAGCCCGAGCGTGACCCGCTCGAAACCGACATGGGCAATGCGCGCCGTCTGGCCAGACGCCACGGCGCGGAGCTGCGCTACACGGCGGGTGCGGGATGGCTTGCATGGGATGGCCTCCGATGGGTGCGGGACACGACCGGGCAAGCGATGAGCTGGGCAAAGGATACGGCGCGCGCCATTTTTGCAGACGCAGAGGCTGCGCAACGCGACGCAGCGGCCCTTGTCCGCGACATGCAAGAGGCGGAGGGCGACGAAGCGAAGCAATCCGGCGTAAAGACGAAGCTGGAGCGCGCTGAAAAGCGGGCGCGCCGGCTGTGGCGATGGGCCATGCAATCGCAAGGGCGGGGGCGCCTTGACGCCATGCTGGGGCTGGGGCAATCGGAGCCTGAAATCGCGGCGGCAGATGACGACTTTGATCGCAACCCCTGGTTACTGAATTGCCAGAACGGGGTGATAGACCTTCGTACGGGCGAGCTGCGCCCCCATGATCCGCACGACCTGCTGACAAAACTCGCCCCCGTGCGGTACGACCCGGCGGCGCGCCTCGAGGTGTGGGATCGCTATCTTGCCGACGCCACGCAAGGCAATTCCGACCTGGCCGCATACTTGCAACGGGCGGCCGGCTATACTCTGACCGGCCTCACTTCCGAAGAGGTGTTTTTCGTCCTGCTGGGGCCTCCGGCGTCGGGAAAGACGACATTCGCAGAGGCTTTGCTATCTGCGTTGGGCGACTACGGACACAAGGCGTCCTTTTCGACTTTCCTGGAAAGCGACCGGATCGGGGGCAACTCGCCAGAGCTGGCAGACCTGGCCGGCGCTCGCCTTGTCGTCGCGGCCGAAGGCACCGACAAGAGCAAGCTGGCCATGTCACGCATCAAAGAATTGACCGGCGGAGACCGGATCAATGCCTGTCGAAAATACGCACATCCGTTCACGTTCAAGCCGGCTTTCAAGCTGTGGCTTGGGAGCAACAAAATGCCCCGCGCCGATGACCTGGACACGGCAATCTGGCGACGCTTGCGAAAGCTGCCGTTTGACTATTCTGTGCCAGAGGATCGGCGCGACCCTGGCGTAAAGGCTGCGCTCATTGATCCTACAGTCGGCGGGCCCGCAATCATCGCATGGGCTGTGGCCGGCTGTCTGGCGTGGCAACGTGAGGGACTGCGAACGCCCAACATTGTGCGCGATGCTACGGCAGAACTGCGAAGGAGTATGGATCCGCTCGCCGGCTGGCTTGCGGAGTGTTGCATCATTGACCCCAACGCACGGGCCGGCGGGACAAGACTACGCAAGAGCTTTGAGGACTGGCAGAAAACGCACGGCGAACACATGACCATCAGTAGCCTGGAATGGGCCGAACGGCTGGGGGCGCTGGGTGCTACGTCTGAGCGCGTGCGCGATTCCGGAAAGTCTGTAAGGGGCTGGGCTGGCATCGGCCTGCTGGACGATGACGAATAGCTGCCCAGCTCCCCGCGCCGGCCGCGCCGGCCGGATTCATTTTTGCAGGAAATCCGGAGCTTCAAAAATCAATTTCTACTAAGGGATTTCCTGAGAATGGCCGGCGCGGCCGGCGCGGCCGGCGCGCGCTGGGGAGCTGATGGGAGTGTGAAACTTGACACATAGCGGTTGACGGAAACGGCGCTTGACGGCCTCGAGATGTAGGAGAAAGATGGTATTTTCGCCCCGGCGAGCGGGGAGAAACGGGCGAAACGGGAGGGCGTGCAATGGCGGATAGACTGGCATCGGGGCGCTTTGCGCCGGGCAACGCCGGCGGGCCGGGCCGGCCGCGCCGTGCTGAGGACGTGGCCTACTTGGAGCGCATCAAAGAGCGCGTGGACGGGGCGACGTGGGAGGCAATCGTAAGCAAGGCCATTGAACAGGCGAAGGCCGGCGACGCGCAAGCGCGGGCCTGGCTGACTGTGTGCCTGAGTGGCGGAGCATGATCGTTGACGACTGAGGAGCGGCGCTAGAAACAACATGCCGGCAGACGCCGGCGGAAAGGCATAACGGACTATGGCAGACGGATCGAAACTTGACGCGGAGCTGGCCATGCCAGAAGAGACCCTGGTGGGCCTGCGGAACAAGGTACAGGCGATGACGACCTACCTTGATCAACGGAGCGGGGAAATTGACCTGGACGCCGGCCTGTCGCCAGTGGGCAAGGCGGAGCGCAAGGAAAAGCTTCTCGCCAGTTACCAGGCCGACATTGCCGCGCCGATGACTGAGGCGCGGCGCGTCCTGGAGGTGCATCGCGGGCGCTTGGATCGGGCGCTTGCCAAAGCGGATCGGGATGAAGTGGCGGCGGCGCGTGACCTGCTAGGGGACGCCGGCGCGATGGAATGGTACAAAGCGCGCCTGCGTCGGCTGGGGCCCAGAGGCATCGTTGACCGCTATCACGCTCTCGGTGCCGATGACGCGTGGGAGAGGGCCGTCTTGGAGGCGGCCGGCGGCGCTATCATCGCGGAGCATGGGGACGACCGCGCGAAGGTGTTGCGCGGGCAACTGGACGACGACATAGGGCGACGCTCACGGGCCGCGAAGATCGGCGGCGAACTGGCGCGGGTGGGGAGCCTGGAGCGCGAAGTAGAAACGTGGGACGCTGTGTCCTATCGGCGCGAGCTGGCGAGCCGGTTCAAGCTATAGCCCGAAACAGGCGCTACAATGCCCTAGGAGCGAAGTTTCCCGGTGGGCCGGATAGATTCTACCTATAGCCGGGTAAAATCGCTCCTGGGGCTTCCTACGGCCCTTTTCTGGCATTGTGGTCGGTATGTCGGCGTGATTGTGCGCCTCTTGACAGACGCGCCGGCCCTGATGTATACTTGGGGCGACAATCAAACAGGCGCCCCTGGCAAGCGCAGCGAACGCTTACCAGGGGCTGACCCGCAAGGTGGGATAAGCACCGTGCGAGCTGCCGGTATTTTACACGACCGGCGGCCCTCTGGGCAATTGGTGGCGCTCACCTTGCGAGGTGGGCGCTTTTCTTTTGCGCCAGAGAGGGGGCGTATGGAGCAAGTATCATGGGTGCTTATCGGCGGGGCGCTGGCCATTCTGTGCATCGGGGTGCCGGCGGTTTTTTGCATCATTGCGCTGACGCTGGCCAGAGAGCCGCGCCAGACGACGCCGGCGAACGTGTACCATGTGCAAATTGATGCGCGGCAATACCACGACACGCGAACCGTCAACGTCCAGCCGACGCCGGCCGCGCCCGCGCCTGTCTATTGGCCCCCCCAGCTTGACGCCGGGGATCGCCTCGAGCTGGACGCCGGCGCGGATCCTGCGGGCGTCTACGTGCCAAGACTTCGGCCGCGCGAGCTGCCGGCCGGGGAGGTGTATGATGCGCGGGTACGATGACAGCAACACGACATTCGAGCGCCCCGGCTTTTCGGAGTATGCGGGGCCGGCGCGAGCGCCGACAATGAGCGCCGACGTATGGCCGGCAATCACGCAAGGGGCCTTCGCCGGCGTTGTCGGCGGCGGCATCATGGCCGGTGGCGTGGGGCTGCTGGGCGGTGGCGTGGGGGCGATTGCGCTTTCGTGGCTGGGCTGCGCTGCGGTGTTTTCGCTGGGCGTGTGGTACGTGCGCCAAGACGTCTATGATCGGACGTTGCACGAAAGCCAACGGCGCGACACGCGGCCGGTGGTGGTCAATCGCATAGACGCCGGCGAGCCGGGGCATGTGCTACTCAACCCCCAGGCCGGCCGGGCGCAACTGGCCAGAGCGAACGCCGACAGGGGCCGGGCGGAATTCCTGGCCTTTGTCAAGGGGTGTGAAAACGGGCCGACTACGGGGCGCTTTTGGGAGCCGAAGATTGGCCGGCCGAAGTACCAGGCATGGCGCGAGGAGCTGCTACGGCTGGGGTGGGCGGAGCGCGACGGCGACGGCCCTAACGCTGGCTGGCATCTGACCGCGCCGGCGGCAGAGGTTGCGGCGGCAGTAGAGGCCGGGGAATAGGGGCAAAAGTGGAAAAGTGGCACATGGTGGCGGTGCGTGCGTGCGCGTGCGTGCGGAACGGGGGTGTGCGGGCGGCCCTCGCACACGTCCAGCGGGGCGGGGGAGCCGTGTAAAACACATGCGGAACAGATGACAGGCGACGCGCCGGGCGTGCCGGCGTGGGCCTGATGATAGCACAGAGAGGAGCAAGGACGATGTTTGGCCGGATCATCATCACGAAAGCACAGGCGGGGCTACTTCGGGGCCTCGCGCAAACACTGCGATTCATTGCCGATGAAATCTTGAAGTTGACCGATGAAATTGGGTGGTGAGAGGAGCAAGGACGATGGACACGGCGAAAGTGCGAGTTGACTCACAGATGTTTGACGAATTGGCAGCGATGGCCGGGGCGCAATTTGACGACTTCACGTTTCGCCCCGAGGGCATGGCCGACGTTCGGCGCGAGATTGTTGACGACGCCACAGAGGCGGCGACGAAAGCGGAGTATGACGCCGTGACGGCGCTTATGGATCGGATCGGGGGCGGCCTCACTGGCGAAGAGCTGGAAGAGGCCATGCGAGACCTGGACGACGCGGTCAACAATCTGATACTGGCTACGATGCACGCGGCGGCCGACATCGGGGTCGACGTTGCGCGCATCATTCCGGCGAGCAAGGCCGATGCGATGCGCCGGCTTGCGGCGCTGAAGGCGGAGCCGCAAACCTTGCGGGCGTACATCCGGCAAAATGGGATCGCCTAGCGTGAAAGTGGGGGCTTGACAAGCGCAGAAACGGGTGTATAATGTTTGCTAGAATGATGATTCTAGTGAGGCAAAACGACATGGCCGATTCTGCGCTTATCGTCCGTGAACCTGCGGAGCTGATGACGCCGACGC
>CAIQJD010000450.1 GCA_903872005.1 uncultured bacterium
GCTCGACCGCCTCGCCCACCGTGCCTTCTTGCACCCATAGCGGCAAGACGCAGCCCAGCAGCGTGCAGCCGGCCAGGTAGGGGTAGGTGTCGTAGGTCAGGTCCACGCCGCGCCGGCGCGCCGCATCGAGGAGCGGGACGCCGACTTCCTGGCGCGTGTTGTAGTGCGAGATGTGGGCCTTGGCTCCCGATTCCAGGCTGACGACGCACGTCTCCTCGAAGGCTTCGGCCAGATAGGTCGTATAGTCGCGCATGTGTGTGACGAAGATGCCGCGCTGCGCGCCCACCGGCCGGCAACAGGCGATCAGCTCGCGTGTGTCGGCATAGACCGCCGGGATGTAGAAGAGGCCGGTGGAGAAGCCCCAGGCGCCTTCGGCCATGCCGCGTGCGGTCAGGCCGGCCATCTGCTCCAGCTCGGCGTCGGTCGCCAGGCGGTTTTCCAGCCCCATCACTTCCATGCGTACCGCGCCATGCGGGATTAAGTAGCAGACGTTCACCGAAGCGCCGCGGTCGAAGCGATCCAGGTACTCGGCCACGCTGGACCAGGCCCAGTCCACGTTGGCGAAGTCGCCGTCAATGCCGGCCAGGTATTCGCGCCAGAAAGGCATGTTCGCCGGCGAGACCGGCGCGTAGGAGATGCCGTCCTGCCCGATCAGCTCGGTGGTGACGCCCTGGCGCACTTTGCCCAGCGCATCCGGCTGCGCCAGCCAGAGGATGTCGGAGTGGCTGTGCATATCCACGAAGCCGGGGCAGACGACCAGCCCATCGGCGGCGATGACGCGCCGCGCCGGCTGGCCGCGCAGATTGCCGATGGCGACAATGCGCTCGCCGGCGACGCCCACATCGCCGAGATAGCGGATATTGCCCGATCCATCTACAATCCAACCGCCCGAAATCAGCAGATCAAACACTGGCTCACCCTCGTCTTCAAGATGCTGCCGGCTCGACCAGCCCCGCGCCGGCCGAGGGCCGACACAGGAACAGTCGCAAATCTCGTCCCGTCTGCGCCCGATAGGCCGGCCCGATGCGCTCGGCCAGGCCGGCTTCGGCCCCGACGGCCGCCAGGGCTACCGCGCAGCCGCCCCAGCCGGCGCCGGTGACGCGCGCGCCCAGGATGCCGGGGCTGGCGTCCAGGAGACCGACCAGCGTATCCAGCTCCGGGCAACTGGCCTCGTAGTCGCGGCTCATGCTGGCATGGGCCGCCTGCATCAATTGGCCCAGTCGCGGCGCGTCGCCGTTGCTCAACGCGGCCACGCTATCCAGCACGCGCTGGTTTTCGGCGATCACATGGCGGCAGCGCGCCCGCACGTGGAAGCGTTGGCCGGCCGGCAGGTTGTGGTCGCGCAGCAGGTCATGCAAGAACTCGGACGGCGCGCCCCGCCGCGTCAATTCGGCCACGTCGGCTTCGGCCGGCAATTCCTGCTCCAGGAGCGCGTCCATCTCGGCCGGCGTCAGGCCGAGCGCGTCGCCGGCGATGTCGCGCAGATGCGTGGCCGCCGGGTAGCGCCGCTGTAGCAGCTTCACCCCGATCTTGCACTCGGCGACCCGCGCATTGAACGCCGAGCGGGTATTCTCGCGGCGCACGCCGCTATCGCACACCAGGAAGGCATAGCCGGCCGGCAGCGGCGCCCAGTTGGCGCGGTAGCGGCCGGTCACGCCGGGGTCGGGCCGGCAATCGAGGAAGAGGGCGTGGCCGCGCCGGCCCAGGAGCGAGATGAACTGATCCATGATGCCGCCGCGCGTGCCGACGTACCACTCGGCCTCCGAGCAGAGATGCGCCAGCTCCGGCCGAGGCAGCGCCAGGCCATTGATGCCCAGCAGCGTGACCGCGCCGACCACGCACAGGGCCGAAGAAGAGCTGAGGCCGGCGCGCATGGGCACGCCCCAGGGCTGCCGGCCATCAATCAGGGCGTCCATCCCGCGCAGCGGCGCATCGAAACGTTGGCAGATGGCCTGGGCGACGCCCTTGACGTAGTTCTCCCAATCGCCCAGGGGCGCCGGCGCGATGCGCGGCTCGATGACGAATTCGCGCGTCGTAAAGCGTTCGCCCTCAACATTATGCAAGACGACGTGGGCATCCTGGCGCGGCCGCGCCAGGAGCAACGTATCGCGATCCAGGGCGATGGGAAGCACGTAGCCGTGATTGTAGTCTGTGTGCTCGCCGATGAGATTGACTCGGCCGGGCGCGCGATAGACGTGGATCGGCCCCGGCCCATAGAGCGTCTCGAACGCGTCCAATGCCTGCTGGTACCGGCCGACCTGGGCCTCCAGCAGCGCCGGCGCGTCTGCCGCGCCATAGAGCGCCTCCAGGCCGGCGCGCAGAGCATCGTTCATGCGCCGCGCTCCGCTTCGACGGACGTCAGCCTGGCGATGGGGATG
This sequence comes from uncultured bacterium, assembly GCA_903872005.1. The sequence continues at coordinate 2,379 of CAIQJD010000450.1, forward strand.
TGGGTTTCGATGAGCCGGCGGGCGCGCGCGGCGTCGCCTTTGCGGAGCGCATCCACCAACGGGCGGTGCAACGGGGCCATCTTGCGGTCGGAGCTGGCTGGCGCCGCGCCGGCCTGTCCCATCCATTCCTCAATCACGTTGCTGAAACGATTGATGGGCTCGTTGTGCGTGGCGCGGAAGAGTGTCTTGTGGAAGGCCAGGTCTTCGTCGGGTACGCCTTCGCCGCGCCGCTCTTTGCGCTCCATGGCCTCCACGATGGCGTCAAGCTGATCGAGGTCGGCTTCTGTGGCGTGGCGCACGGCCAGGCTGACGACGGCCGATTCCAGGGCGACGCGCGCTTCGAGAAGTTGTTGGCGCGCCGGCTGGTCGCTGGCGAGGCCGAAGCTCATGTGGCGCGCCAGCAGGGTGGGGTCGAAGGCGCGCACGAAAGCGCCCTTGCCCTGGCGTTTCTCGATCACGCCGGATAGCTCCAGGGCGCGCAGCGCTTCGCGCACAATATTGCGGCTGACGCCCATGCGCTCGGCGAATTCGCGCTCCGAGGGGAGCTTGTCGCCGGCGGAGAGCTTCTGATCCGCGATGTACGCCCGGATGATCTCGGCCACTTTGTATGCCAGCGGCGGCGTGCGTAGCACTTCTTCCATGCGCCTTCGTGACCTCGGCGATGACTGGCCTGCTTGGTCTACCAGTCTACCATAAGGCCAGTGTACTCCTTTTGCGCGCAGAAGTCAAATATTCGTCGCGCGCATCATCACGCGTAGCATCGCCCCTTGTGGGCGTCCGAGCCGGCAGGACGGGCACAAGGCCC